>CALEIX010000197.1 GCA_937898825.1 uncultured Elusimicrobia bacterium
TTTTCAAGCAGAAGACGGCATACGAGATGTAGAGAGGTCTCGTGGGCTCGGAGATGTGTATAAGAGACAGGCTGAAAACACCTTCGGAAAAGGAAATTCGCATAGATTCAAGTTACATTCCGGGGTACCTTGACGGCGTGAAGTTGGCGTTTGTTTCGGACCTTCACGTGGATTTTTCGTTCAAGGAAAAAACATTTTGCCGCGTTCTGAAAAAACTCAGGGAATCCGGCGCCGATATGGTCGTTTTCGGCGGGGATTTGCTGGACCCGCCAGGTTATTGCTCCGATGAAATGCGAAAAGCGGCCGCCGCGCTTGGAAAAACGGCGAAATTGTTTGCAGTGCCTGGCAACCACGAATACTATTACGGGCTGAAAAAATCGGCCGAATGCTACAAGAGTCTTGGAGTGAAGCTCCTCAGGAACGAGGTTTACCGTAACGGCGGTTTTTCAATTGTCGGCCTTGACTATGAAAGAGGCGACGATGCCGAAAAACGCGCGCGGCAGCTGGTAAAAACGCTCGATGATAGGGAATTTGGAATTGTAGTTTCCCACCGGCCTCTCCCGTTTGAGAAATTTGCCGCGGACAGGAATTTCCTGATGCTTTCCGGCCATCTGCACGGAGGGCAGATTTTCCCGTTTCATTTTTTCGTGAGACTCGTTTACAGGCGTTTTTACGGGTTATACCGTAAGAAGAATTTCTTCCTTTACATTACTTCCGGCGCCGGGACATGGGGGCCTCCAATGCGCCTGTTGGCCCCATCCGAAATAGTTTATTTCACTCTTGAAAGAAAGCGGGATTGAGCGGCGCCTATAAAAATGTGAGTAATGTTGTGGATGTGGCGGAAGAGGCCGGGATTTCAAAGAAGGTCGCAAAACTTGCCCCCCTTATTGTTGTAAAAGGATAAACTCGCGGGCAGCGCGCGGGCAAATGTTTTTTTCAATGTGATTTTCATTTACCTGCGGGAAGAACATTTTGACGAGTTACGGCTTATTTTCGTCAGCCAGAAGGCGCCGCACATGCTGAAAAGAAATCCAATTATCTGATAAGGTTGGATTTTTTCAATTCCCGCAAAAGATGATATAAGCATGGTAAAGGCGGGATATGTCAGGACAATGCCGGTAGCTTTAGACAAATCCATGTTCAGAATCGCTTTGTACCACAATGTGTTGTTTACAAACATTATCGCGAGTCCGTAAAGAATTACAAGCAGGAATGTTTTAGAATTGAATCCAGAGATGACTTCGGCACCGGAGAAAACAAGAGCAAGCGGCAAGCTTGTCAGCGAGGCGAAAAGGGCTCTTGCCGAAGCCAGAACGGAGTGGGAAACTGATCGGGGCAGTTTTTTGCTGATAATGTGAGACGTTTGGTAAAAGAGTGGAATCAAAAGCGCGACCAAATCACCTTTCCACCTGAATGTAACCCTTTCCCTGAAAAGTATGATTCCGGTTCCCAACGCTATTAAGCTGGCTGCAAGAATTATTTTTAAATTTGTTTTTTCTTTAAGCAGAAGGCGACTTAAAACGATTGAATACAGCGCTTCGCTTTGAAGCAGAATGGCGATGTTCGAGGGGGAAGTAAATTCCAGCGCTGCAAGCATCAAAACAATCGGCAGCACGCTTCCAAAAAAACCGATGCCAGCGAATTTAAAAAACAGGTCTTTTCTGAAATAAATCCGGTATTCTTTAACTGACAGGACAAAGAATGCAAATCCTGTCAGGGAACCCCAGAAAATGAAGGAAAGCGGGAATAGTTTCCCACCGATAAAATAGGCGATAATCGGCACAAGAGAATTCAAAACAGCCGAAATCCAGACCGATATTAGCGGGGAAGGCGTAATCATAAAATACCATAATCATTTTTCATACGCTGCTTTATTTTATAATTTTTTTCTTCTTTTCTGCCGCCTTTTAACGTGAGGTCCCTGCCATGTGCGAATATTCATTGCCGATATGCTTTTTCTGGCGGATTTCATCAATTCGTCTCTTTTTGAAAATGAGACTGGACCGGTTTTTTTATTTTACGGATTATTCTTTGCTTGAGACTGGTAATAAGGCGTTTTTTTGGTCGGGCGAAATCTCCTGCTCTTGTGCAAAAGCAACCTTGGCGGAAGGAATATTTTTTTGGTAGTTGAAGCGAGCGAAGGAGTTTGAATCATGTATTTTTGCAGCGTACTTATCGACGGAGGAATCCTGGCCGTACGATAAATCCCCCAGACATATAAGAACCAACAGGATGTTGAAGAAGATTATAATTCTGATAATTGCCCTGTATCCGGAATCGCTAATTTTTATTTTTCGCGTGCCCATTGATGCCTCCTAATCACAGTCTAATAAACTGGAGGCAGGTGCGTTAGAAGCAAAAGTCCGCTTATTTTTCAGAAAAAGACCTAATGACAAGTCCTATAAAATATACCTTAAAGACCTAAGGATAAGGGATAAAGGATAAGTTAGGAGTCGGAAGTCAGGAGTCGAGAGTCGGAAGTCGGAAGTCAGAAGTCGGGAGTCAAGAGTCGGGAGTTAGTTGTAGCCGCAGAGCGGCAGCTCTGCCAAAATAGCGGCTGGACGGCAGGACGGCTGGACTGCAGGAAAGGATAAGGGATAAGGGATAAAGGATAAGTCAGGAGTCGGGAGTCAGAGCGCAGAGGACGCAAAAGA
>CALEIX010000198.1 GCA_937898825.1 uncultured Elusimicrobia bacterium
GTTTCATATACCCTCTTTGAAACTTTCAATTTTCGCTTCACGATAAAAATTTAAACCTCCTCTTCCAAAGGCAAAACAAACGCCTTAACCCCCTCTTTGGCAAATTTTTCTTTCATTTTTTTCATTCCGGAAATAAGATCATTCTTCTGATTGTCTTTCAAAGCTATAGCTAAAACGGAATTGACGGCCGGCCAAATATGGCTATCCAAATGAGGTCCGCTGATTTTACCCACTCCCGTAACTTGCTTCCAACAGGTATAAGAACTTATTCCTTCATCCTTCAAAAATTCCATTACCTCGTCTTCTATGGCGGAATTATGGATTATCAATAACATTTTCATTGTATTTTTCCCGCTTCCTCTTTATTAAAAATGACATAAATTACCGGAACCAAGACCAAAGTAACTATGGTTGAAACCAAAAGTCCTCCAACCGCGGTTATACCGAAAGGCTGCCACATCTCAGCGCCTTCTCCTCTTAATATCGCCAAAGGAAGCATTCCAAAAATAGCCGAACATGAACTCATTAAAACAGGACGAAGCCGATGTTTCCCCGCTTGCTTTACCGCGGCCATCAAAGGTAAGCCTCGCGCTCTTAAAATATTGGTATAATCAACCAGAACAATGGCATAGTTTACAACTACTCCCATAAGCATTATAAGCGCCATAAAAGACATCAGATTTAAAGTATTTTGTGTTAATAAAAGCGCCCAAATAACTCCGATAAAAGTAAACGGCACGGAGAAAAATATTATGAACGGGGTTTTAAAAGATTCAAACTGACTGACAAGCACCATGTAAACCAAAATAATGCTCACGCAAAGAAGCAAAAGTAAATCATTAAACGCTTTTCTCTGTTCTTCAGCCTCTCCACCAAAATCTACTGTTATACCGGGAGGAATACTTAAGCCCGCAAGTTTATCTTCTATATCTTTTTTTACATCGCCCAAGGGCCTGTTATAAGTATCACAGCCGACTTTAACTATTCTTTCTCTATCTTTTCGCTCTATTGAGACGGGACCCAAAGATTCTTCGATTTTGGATATATTTTTTAATTTTACGAGCGAACCATTCACGGAAGGAATATTAATGTCCCCAATATTATCCAGGGTCAGCCTGTCCTCTTTCTTAAGCTGGACGAAAATATCAAAATCATCTCCTGCGTCCCTGAATTTGGAAGCGGTAAAACCATAATAATTTGAACGCAAAACAGATGCCACATTCGCGACATTCACGCCAAGTTGAGCCGCTTTTTGCCTGTCTACTTTCACCAGCATTTCAAAACGCGGTTTTTTTCGTGATATTCTCGTATCCGCCGCGCCGGGAATTTCTTCCATTATTTCCTTTATCTTTTTCGCCAATTTATTGGTTTCAGTCAAACTATGGCCTATTATCTCAACCTCAATCTGTTTCCCTCCTCCCAAAAGCATTTTTTTTATAGGCGTGGTCGCTGAAACCGAGATTTTTTCAATTCCGGGTACTTCTTTAAGTTTTGAACGCAAAACATTGGCAATCTCCCTGGCGGAGCGCTTTCGAAGATTCTTGGGAACAAGTTTTGCCCCCGATTCCCCCACATTAGCGCCTTCATCTATTCCTAAAACCAGACCCGTTCCCTTTTTTGACTCCCCCACAAAACTATAATAATCTCTCGTTTCGGGAATAAATTTTTTATAAAATTCTGCCACTTTAAACGCTATTTTTTCAGTCTCTTGAATCCTCGCGTTTTCCGAAAGTAAAAATGTAA
>CALEIX010000199.1 GCA_937898825.1 uncultured Elusimicrobia bacterium
GGGGTTTATTGATAAACAAGGCAATGAAATTATTCCTTTAAAATATGATTATGCAAGGTCGTTTAGCGAAGGTCTCGCTCGGGTAGAACTTAACGGCAAACAGGGATTTGTTGATAAACTTGGCAATGAAATTATTCCTTTAAAATATGATTATGCAAGGTCGTTTAGCGAAGGTCTCGCACCGGTTAAACTTAACGGCAAATGGGGATTTATTGACAATCAAGGCAATACAATTATTCCATTCAGATATGATTCTACGGAGTCTTTCAGTGAAGGTTTTGCGGTAGTTAAATTTAACGATAGTTGGGGTTTTATTGATAAAGGAGACAACGAGGTTGTTCCCACTAAATATGATCTTGTATTCCCTTTTTCAGAAGGTCTTGCGGAAGTATGTTTAGAAGATAAATATGGTTTTATAGATAAACAGGACAATGGTGTTATCCCGATTAAATATGATTCTGCATATTCATTTAGCGAAGGTTTGGCGGCAGTGAAACTTAATGGTAAATGGGGGTTTGTTGATAAACTGGGCAATGAAGTTATTCCTATTAAATATGATTATGCGGATCCATTCAACGAAGGGCTTGCGCGAGTTAGTCTAAATGGTAAATGGGGATTTGTTAATAAGGCAGGAAAAGAAATAATCCCTCTAAAATACAAGGGGGCGCACGAATTTTCAGAAGGATTAGCTGCAGTAACTTTAAATACTAAAATTGGCTTTACTAATAAAGAGGGAAGAGTTGTTATACCATTTAAATATGATCTCGTTTGGAACTTTTCAGAAGGTTTGGCAGTTGTCATGGTAAATAATGAGACTGCTGTTATAAATAAAAAGGGCGAAATTATAGTGCCTTTTTCAAAGTATGATTGGATTGGTAGTTTTAAAGAAGGTTTAGCTTCTGTTTCTATTGATGATAGAAATAAAGATGGAAAACATTATGGGCTAATTGACCACTGGGGAAGGGAGTATTTTTCAAATAGGTAAAAATATGACAATGTTATCTGTTTTAATCAGTATTTTAGGTTTAGCAGCTACATTAGTGGGAATATATCTGGCATATCTTTTTTATATTAATCCATCCAAAAGATTTAATGAATATTTAAAAAATCCAAAAAATTGGGAAGAATATAGACAAAGTGATTTATCTCCAGTGGATATTTATCGACATAAATATTTCCCGGATTTCCAAATAAAAGTCTCTCACGAATCACTAAATAATGATTTTAATGAAGATTGGATTAAAGATTATCCGGATAAAACCAAAGAAACCTATCTTGTTAAATTAATAGCAAAAGGTATAGAGATTGCGCAATTTGTTTTTTTATCTTTGGATGGGGATAGAATTAATGTGCCTTTGCCGAAAATAGGTGCAAATGGTAAGAAATATTATTATAGCGATCTCCAGATAAACCTTTATCAAGTTATCGACAAATTTAATACCTCTGGGGAATATCCAATAACTGATTTTATATCAGAACAAAAAAAAGATATTGTAATTTTAGCCTCAAATAAAGATCCTTGGTTTTTGCGAGCAATATTCTGGCTTGAAAATATTTTAATAAATAAAGGCATTTTATGATGAAATTTTATCCTAATGATATGTTGACCATTGGGGAAGGGAATATTTTTCTGAATAATAGTTTACAGAAGTCATATAAATGCAAAAATATACAGAAAAAGAAATTAAAAGGAAATTAGAAATATCTGTTGGAATGTTGTTCAAGAATGACGCTTTCTTGGTTGAAAATGTTGTTAATGAACGCAGCATATCTCATAAACTGGCGGAATATTTGCAACTGTTATTCCCCGATTATAATGTGGATTGCGAATATAATAGGATGGAGATAGGAGAGGATGATGAGCATTTTATGACTAAGAGATTGAACTTGGGACCGGAACCTATTAATTCAGATGACACGGAAGCAAAAACAGTTTTTCCGGATATAATTGTTCATAAACGAGGGAATAATGATGATAATTTGTTGGTCATTGAGATAAAAAAAGCTGACAGAGATACAATGATTGATGAAAAAAAACTCAAAGCATTTACGAATAAGTGTCAATTGAAATATGCTTTAGGTTGTTTGCTTACTTTTTCTAAATCAGGACATATTGCGGCATGGTATAAAGACGGAAAAAAACTTAGTGCATAGATTCTTTAAAACATTTTCTGTGAGCTGAATTTTATATGCAGATGCATTTGTTCTCTTTTAATTCGGAGGAAAAATTATGACTAAACTTAAAATTGTCGGAGAAAGCGTAAACAGGGTGGACGGCTGGGAAAAAATAACCGGCGCGGCCAAATATACCGACGACCTGGAGTTCGGTAATTCTCTTTTATACGGCGCCATAGTGGAAAGTCCTTATGCCCACGCGCGCATAAGGTCAATTGACACTTCAAAAGCTAAGAAAGTGAAAGGCGTAATCAAAATTATAACAGGCAAAGATTTCCCCCATACTTTCGGTCTTTATATGCAGGACAGGTATATATTCGCCAAATCCACAGTAAGGTTTGTCGGCGAACAGGTCGCCGCCGTAATAGCCGACAGCCCGAAAGCCGCTCTGAAAGCCGCGAAACTCGTTGAAGTTAAATACCGCCAGCTTCCCCCCGTTTTTGACCCTGTAAAAGCGATTGGAAAGAAAAGTCCGCTGGTCCATCCGAACCTTGGTTCTTATTCTCATGTTCCGTGGTTTTTTCCGAAACCTAAAACTAACATAGCGCATTGGAGAAAGACGAGAAGAGGCGATGTGAAAAAGGGATTCAAGGAAGCGGACATTGTCATGGAAGACACCTATTATGTCCCCCGATACGCCCACTGCGCCATTGAACCGCATTCCGTAATAGGGCTTTACGACGAATCCGGAAGATTGACGATGTGGACCACTTCCCAGTCTCCTTTTACGCAGAGAAATGTTTTCTCTCAGGCGCTCGCTCCTCTCGGAATAAGCCACAAAGACATAAGGGTTGTAAGCACTTATGTCGGCGGCGGTTTCGGCGGGAAAGCGGGAGTGAGCATGGAAATAATGGGAGCTGTGCTCGCTATGGCGGTGAAGGGCAGGCCCGTCAAGGTTTTGTGGTCAAGAGCTCAGGAATTTTACAATACATATCAGAGGCAGGGCGTTGTCGCCAGGATAAAAATCGGTGCCCGGAAAGACGGGAGAATAACCGCCCTTGATTATGAACTCTATTGGGACGCCGGCGCTTATGTGGAGTACGGCGCCAATGTCGTAAATGCCGCCGGTCTTTCAGCCAGCGGCCCGTACAGAATAGACAACCTGAAAATCGACTCGCTGTGCATTTATACAAATCTTCCCCCCGGAGGTCCTTATAGAGGTTTTGGTTATTCGGAATTTTTATTCGGTCTTGAATCTCATATGACGAGATTGGCGAATAAATTGAAAATCGACCCCGTCAAATTCAGGAAGATAAACGCGATTAAGGAAAATGACATTTTGCCTTACGGCGCGCCCATGAATCCGAACGGAATTCAGGAAGCCATAGCAAAGGTTGAAAAGGCGATTAAATGGGGAGTGAAGGAAAAGTCAAAAAGCCCGAGTAAGAAAATAGGCAAAAGTCTGGTTTGTTTCTGGAAAGCCCCCGCTATGCCTCCGAACGCGGCCTCCAGCGCTTTTTTGAAATTCAACGAGGACGGAAGCGTGAATCTCCTTGTGTCGGGAATGGAAATAGGTCAGGGGCTTTTAACCGTTATGGCTCAGATAGCGTCCGAAATTTTAAGCGTTCCTGTTTCAAAGATAAGAGTTGAAACGCCGGATACCGACAGAAATCCCTATGAATGGCAGACAGTCGGTTCTCATGTGACCTGGGGCTGCGGAAACGCGGTGAAAAGGGCGGCTATTGAAGCGAGAGACAAAATATTCGCTTTGGTTGAGAGAGTTCATTGCATAGACAGAAGCGATTTGTATCTTGAGGACGAGAAAGTAAGATCAAAAACTCAGAAGAACTTTAATATTCCGCTGAAAGATTTCGTTATTTACGGAATTCAGGCAAAAGACTACACTTTCAAAGGCGGGCCGATAATGGGCGTTGGGATGTTTATGCCTGAATTCGCTTCCGCCATATCCGACCCGGAGACGGGTCAGGGCGGAAAGCCGAATGTCCATTACACCACCGGTTCGGCAGGAGTTATTCTTGAAATTGACAGCGAAACGGGCAAAATGAAGATTTTAAAAGCTGCTCTGGCTGTGGATGTGGGCAAAGCGATAAATCCCGATTTGATAAAGGGACAGATTGTCGGCGGGCTTCTGCAAGGTTTTGCCACGGTTTTGTATGAAGATATGAGATTTGACGATAAAGGGAAACTGCTGAATCCGAATTTCTCCGATTACAAGGTTCCCACGGCTCTTGACGCGGTTGAAAATGTAGTTCCGATTATAGTTGAAGTTCCTCAGCCGGACGGCCCTTTCGGTGCGAGGGGCGTGGGCGAGCATACAATGATTCCGGCCGCGCCTTTGATATCTAACGCAGTTGAGGACGCTTTGGGCGTAAGAATAAAATCTATGCCGCTCACAAAGGAAAAAGTGGCACTGGCCCTGGCCAATCATTTTTGTCAAAACCCCAAAAGAAAAGGAAACCCTTTTTAAAAAAGGACACAAAATTATTGACATTACTCGCGGCAGTATTATATTGTTTTTAAATGAGAGAAACCTTAGTAAAAGGAGAGAAAAGATGAAAGCCATAAAAAAAATTGTCATGGTTTGCGATATTGCACGTGATAACCGTCATGCCTGCCATTGCATATCAAGTCCCACATGGTTATAGGGCCATATAGTGTGTTTTCACTGTTGTCAAACTCAAGGGCAAGGTCCAATATGTAAATAAAGGTTTGTTTGAGGAGAT
Organism: uncultured Elusimicrobia bacterium; assembly: GCA_937898825.1. Taxonomy (GTDB): domain Bacteria; phylum Elusimicrobiota; class Elusimicrobia; order Elusimicrobiales; family UBA9959; genus CALEIX01. Next base: position 4,860 of record CALEIX010000199.1, read on the forward strand.
TCGATTATGCGAAATTTAAATAAAATTGTTTTTTGGTTTGTTATAGCAGGTTTCATTTTCATAAACGCGCTAACCATTTGGTATGATAAACTCGCGGTTTTAAAAAACATTTATACTTTTGCGGGAATTTATAAAATTTTGACCTGGTTATGGGTTTTATCGTTTGTTTACATTGTTATTGTTGGTATAACCAATGGAACTTTGTTCAAAAAAATATTCTTGCCGCTTATAGGAAAAGCGGAGCCTTCGGATAAAGATTGCAAATGTGTTTACTATGGACTTTTTTCCGTGTTGTTGGCAGTGGGGATATACATGGTTTTTTTGGCTGGCGGCATAACCATTGTCGCCGGTCACAAATGCAAGGATAATAAAATGAATAATTGCGTTGTGGTGCAATCCACTTTGAGGACCGTCTGGCTACCGATTGTAAATTTAAGCGGAAATAAAAAAGCAAAAACCTATTCTTTTCAAGATTCGAATATAATGTATTTTTCTGCGAAGATTTTACCAAGAAATCGTGGGGATATATTAAAATTTTTATTCCTTTTCCTTGTTCCCATAGTTACCATAAGAATACTTAAACTGGCTAAAAGATAAACCCGAAATCCGATATAGAGAACAGAAATTTTAAAAATTGCGTAAATTGCGTTACTGAGCTTCCAAAGCGGACATTATTTTAGTGAGACTTAGCCCAACTTCCGCAGTAAGCCCCTGATTTTGGCTATTTTTACCCGAAAAAGCCTTTCAAATTTTTTATTCTCATTGGTAAAGTTTCTTGCTTGTTCCAAAAATGCAATGTAGTGGCGACCTTGGGTCTTGCCAGGCCTGATAAGAAATGATTTTATTTTCTTATGTATCTACGG
>CALEIX010000200.1 GCA_937898825.1 uncultured Elusimicrobia bacterium
TTTTCAAGCAGAAGACGGCATACGAGATGTAGAGAGGTCTCGTGGGCTCGGAGATGTGTATAAGAGACAGAGCAAGATATCTGTTTCTATAATTGGCCATAATGAAGAAGAAAATTTACCCTTTCTTCTTGAATCGGTGAGATGGGCGGATGAGATTGTTTATGTTGATTGCGAAAGCTCGGATAGAAGCGTTGAAATTGTGCAAAGATATAACGCCCGAATTTTTAGAAAAGACAACAATCCCAATTTGAATGTAAATAAGCAGTATGCTATCGACAGATGCAGTTCGGAGTGGATAATTTATCTTGACCCGGACGAGACTGTGACTCATTCTCTTTCAGAAGAATTGCGCCGGGTTGCAAGTCGTGAAAGCGGTTTTGACGCTTACCTTATTCCCCGAAAAAATCACTTTTTCGGTAAGTATCTTAAGCGTGGCGGAAAATATCCAGACCATCAGCTGAGATTTTTTAAAAAAGGCAAGGCGTTTTTTCCCTGCCAGCATATACACGAGAAATTAAGCGTTGACGGAAAAATCGGTAAACTAAAGGGGCATATTGTCCATTATTGTCTCAATAGTGCAGGCGATGCTTTGAAAAAAATGGATTTTTATTCGGATAGAAAACTTGATTTTACTGTTGCCGCGGGTAGACAACCGTCATTGTTTAAAGCGGCAAGACGGTTTGCGGTAAATTACTTTTTCAAACTTGGTTTTTTGGACGGAAAGCTCGGATTTGCAGTTGCCGTTTACGATTTCTTCACGGATATAATGACGTATTTTAAGTATCTCACTGCTCGAACTCGCGCGCGGAATAATGGCTCATAGCCAGCACGAAATAAATATTAAACGCCACCCGCGGCAGATGGAAAGAGGAATCGGTCAGCATCATAATATAAAAGCCGCAGACGGACAACAATCCCCACAAAGTTAAATCGCTTTTTCTTTTGACATAGTTTTTAATAGTCAGGCGAAGCAAGGCCCAAAGGAAATACAAAAACGCCAGTCCCCCGGGCACGCCATATTCGACTGTTTTCTGGATGTAAAGATTATGTACATCGCTCCAGTCATATCTTCCGTCAACCGGCATGGGATGATAGAAATGAAAAATTTGTGAAACATTATAGGGGCCGGTTCCGGCAATGGGATAGTCTTTGATGATTTTGATTCCCGTCTTCCACATGTCAAGTCTGCCCGCGGAAGTTCTGTCAAGTCGTGAAGGTTTATTCTCTTCTGGAATGGATTTTTTAGCCGGAGGTTGAACAACATAGTAAAGCCCCATTGGTATAGAAATGATTTTTTGCCGGAATTCTTTTGAGACGGTGCCAAGAGACAAAAAGACAATGCAAAGTATTCCCAAAAAAATTGAGATATACTTACGGGATGGAATATGCAGTATCCACAATAAGAGCATGGCAAATAAAAGACCAAGCGTAGGCCCCCTGCTGAAACTTAGAACGAAGGAAGTAAATGAAACAAGAGAAACAAAGCCCCAGAACTTTTTATGTTTTGCTGAGTTTGCGTATTTAATCAGCGAAAGAATAAAGCCTATTGCTATGGTTTCGGAATACGATACCGCGTGCATTTTGCCGTGTGCTCTGTATAAGGCGGGCGACGCAATGACCCAGTTTTGGATAACAAATTGCCATATTCCGAGCAAAGACGCGGCTGCCAGGCCGATGGCGTACGCAATTTCGCCCTTTTCTTTGTCTACAAAAAAAATTATTGAAAGCAGGGCGAAAGCTGCGAGAATCTTTATTATTTCAGAATCCAAATATGAAATGCTGTGGATGAAATTCAGTCCGAAAACGGAGGAAAAGATATAAAAAATCAAAAAGACCGAGAAAGGGACAAAGAGTTTGCTTTGCCTGAGAGAATTAATTACTATTTCCCTTTTTTCTCTGTCTGTCAGAAAAACAGCGGCGCATATGGTCATGAGGAAAACCGCTCCTTCGCTCAAGGTTATGGAAAGAAGAAATGAAGCAGCGAACAGGTAAAATGAAAATTCAGCGATTTTAAGAAAGTTAAGTTTGTTCATGTTTCGCAACCTTTGCGGAAAATTGCTTCGGTGTGACAGGAGAAAGTTTCAAAGGAATACTTTTTTAACGCCAGGTCTTTATTTTGAAGCGAAACCATTCTGAGAAGAGAAGGCGAGTTTAGCAGGCGATGGATTTTTTCCGCCATTATGTCCGGTCTTCCGGGGGGGCAGAGAAAGTCTTCTTTCAATATTTCGGGCACGCATCCGACATTCGTGGAGATTACCGGCCTTCCCGCCGAAAGCCATTCCAGCAGAACCCGTGAAACCGCTTCGCTTCCTGTAGACGTTATAATGCCGATATCGCATCGTTTTATGAAATCTTCCGGTTGCTTGACTTCTCCGTAGAAATGCACTTTATTTACTATGCCGAGTTTGTCTGCATATTTTTTGAGCTCTGGATATTTTGTGTTCGCCTCATAACCGCCTATTTCGAATTCTACTTTTTCGTTTCTTGAAGTTAATAAAGCCGCTGCGTCCAAGAAGTACCTGTGTCCTTTTACAGGGTCAAGTCTTGCAAGAATACCGATTATTATTGGCGGTTTGAACCCGGGAAGGGGAATGTCCATTTTGGGGGCTGGCGGCGGGATTATTTCCACTTTATTTTCGCTGATTCCCCTTCTCGTATACATTTGCTGTATATAGGCCGAGGCGCATATGATTTTCGAGATTCTTCCTGAAAGGAGCGAAATCCTTGGCGTTTTAGCGTCTGCTTTAGTCCTGATAATTTTTAAGTTTGTTCTAGTAGCGGACAAAATCGCTATTGTTTGGGTTCTCCCTGTGTGAGCGTTTAATATGTCAATTTTTCGCTTTTTGGCAAAGTTTCGAATTTTCAATATGTCACCTAGGAGATTTAGCTTTTTTCGGTCCGAGATATATATAGCCGTAAATCCCTCTTTTTTTATCCTTTCCAGGCATAGAGTCCGCTCGGTTGCGCCGAAAAAAACTTCATATCCGGTTTTTTCAAGAGCCTTCGCTTGTTTTATGGCATAATCAGTTAAACCGCTGTTCCATGGCACGTCAATGAGACTTAAAATTTTTAGTTGCTTTTTCATATACTTTCAGCGTTTCCTCCGCCATTTTCCTTGAAGAATATTTTTTGCTTTCTTCAAGAGCGTTTTCGGAAAGTTCTGCCTTTAAATTTCCGTCGCTGGCAAGCATGATTATTTTTTCCGCGAGACTGCGGGAATTTTCCTTTTCCGCCAGGATTCCATTATATCCGTCTTTTATCATTTCCGGTATGCCTCCGGTATTTGTCGCGACAATCGGCAAGCCCGACGCCATTGCTTCTATCAATACGCTTCCAAGACCTTCTTCCCTGGAGGAAAGAACGAAAATGTCCAGCGCGGAAAGCAGTTCGTAGGGATCGTAATAATGCCCGATAATATGAAAGTTGCCTCCGATGCCGAGTTCTCCGATAAGATTCTCGATTTGCCTTCTAAGCTTGCCTTCACCAGCGAGAATGAAATGAGTGTCTGGATGTTTTTGGAGCACCAGTGCAGCCGCCCTGGCGAAATTAGCGGGGTCTTTGTGTGGAACCAAAGCTGCCAGGGAACCCACCCACCGGGATTCTGGAGGGATGGAAAATTTACCGGCTATCTTGGTCCGGGCGTTTTTTCTGAATTTCGCGTAATTTATTTTCTTGGCCGGGTGCGTTCGCGTATCTATGGAGCTTTTAATGACATGGACGGGAGCGGCGCTTTTAACTTTCATTTTATTCTTTATGGCTTGGGAAAGCGCGATTATGGCGTCTGCTCTGTCATATTTCAGCTTCCCGGAAATACCGCCTCCGGCGGGAAAGTCCACTCTCCTGTGGACTATTCTCAGAGATTTTATGAAAAGCGAGGTAAGGCAGGAAATCGCCGCCGCGTGTGAAGTGTGGGAATGTAAAATTGCTTTTTTCTCCTGGGAGTTTTTCCTGATTTTTTGAGCCAGTAGAAATGCTGAGAGAGCGTCCCACTCGAAAAGATAGGGGAGATTTATGATTTTGATTTTTTCCCTCATGGCCTCTTTTTCAAGCGGAACGTTTTTTCTGCAGGCAATATAATTTTCTATGCCGAGTTTGTTGAGTTCTTTCGCAAGATCTGTCTCTTATACACATCTGACGCTGCCGACGAATTAGACGGTGTAGATCTCGGTGGTCGCCGTATCATT
>CALEIX010000201.1 GCA_937898825.1 uncultured Elusimicrobia bacterium
ATCTACACCGTCTAATTCGTCGGCAGCGTCAGATGTGTATAAGAGACAGGAAGTCAAAAGAGAGATTTCCCCCAAAGCGCGGAGAAAAGATTTCGCACATTTCAAATTTCCGTCAATTGACTTGCTTGAAAACCCGCCCTCTAAAATCGAGGGACCTTCCGAGAGCGAATTAAATCTGGCGAGGATGAAACTTGAGGAAACTTTTCAAAGTTTCAATATTTCCGCGTACGTTTCAGGAGTGTACCCCGGCCCGGTAATAACCAGATACGAAGTGACTCCCTCCCCGGGAGTGAAAATAAGTTCCATAGTCTCGCTGGCCGACGACGTGGCGCTCGCCATGAAGGCCCCGGGCATAAGAGTCATTCCCCACATAGCGGGAAAATCCGCCATTGGCTTTGAAATACCGAATGTCAACAGGGCAAAAGTGGTCATAAGAGAGATTCTTGAAAGTTCACGCTTCAATGAAACACGCGAGCCTTTAATCGCCGCCTTCGGCAGATATTCAGAGGGCTCGGTAGCTCTGGCAAACATTGAGACAATGCCGCATCTTCTCGTCGCCGGTGCGACAAACAGCGGAAAGAGCATTCTTCTTCACTCCATCATTATCTCGCTCATCTACAGAAATACGCCCGACGAACTAAAATTTCTGCTGATAGATCCGAAAAGACTGGAATTGACCTTCTACGAAGACATTCCCTATCTTTACGACCCCCAGACCCCACCTTCTTCGGTTTCCGTAGTAACCAACCCCAAAGACGCCGCAAAAAGTTTGACAAGTCTGATTAAGGTGATGGAACAAAGATACATGAGGTTCGAGAAAGCGCGGGTTAAAAACATAGAGGCATATAACAAGTGGGCTCTGAAGAATGGAGAAGAGCCTGAATTTTATATCGTTGTCGTCATAGACGAACTGGCAGATTTGATACTGCAAACTAAAAACGTCGTTGAGGATGCCATCCAGCGCCTTTCTCAAATGGCAAGGGCGGTAGGCATACACCTCATACTTGCCACCCAGAGACCGTCGGTCGACATCATAACGGGAGTGATAAAGGCCAACCTGCCAAGCAGGGTTGCCCTTCAGGTCACCTCAAAAACTGATTCCCGGGTTATTCTTGACACTCCCGGCGCAGAGTCCCTTATCGGCAGAGGCGATCTCCTGTATCTGGCCAGTGATGCACAAAAACCGGTGAGACTGCAGGGGGCGTATGTTTCGGAAAAGGACATATTGCAAGTCACCGAGTATTTGAAAACTCAAGGCCGGCCCTCCTATCCCGTTCTGGAGTGCGAACAGGACAAATCTTTCGGAGGCAAGGGGGGGTCAAGCCAGGAAATAATTTCCGCTCTTAAACTTATCAGTGAAAGAAAAAGAGTTTCTCAGGACTTGCTGAAAGCGCATTTCGGCTCTTCAGCGCGTGCCACAAATCTTCTGAGCATACTCGAGATGAACGGTTTTATACACAAGCCAGAGGGTTCGAATAAATGGGAGATATATTTTGATAAAATAGAAAACTACCTTTCGCAGTCGGGCAGTAAATCAAGCGAAAAAATAACAAACAAGGGGGAAATATGACAAAAAAGATAATCTGCGCCTGTGCAGCTTTCTTGCTTTTGCAAGTTGCGGCAAACGCCAAGTCAGCAAATCTTTCCAAATCGACCCAAGCGGTTTTGTCCACAAAGCATGTGATTGAACAACTTGAAAAATGGGATGATAACTTAAGTTCTCTGAAAGCGGAATTCAGGCAAACCGTCTATTTCAGAGACGCAGGTCTTGAAAAAAAATTAAGCGGAAAAATCTGGTATAAAAAGCCGGATTATCTCAAAATAATTCACACAAATAAGCCGCGTCAAGAATTTGTGACTGACAAGGAAACGTTATGGATATATAAACCCGCCGAAAAACAGGTGATAAAAGCAAAATGGAAAAAATGGCTGAAAACTCAGAATAATAAATTCTCCGGAATCTTGGACTTTGGCAATTATTCGACCATCCTGGAAAACAACGAAATAGAAATGTCCACGGGAACCAGGAAGATAGTCTTGACTCTCAAATCCAAAAAAAACGCGAATCTCTATACACTAAAACTCTTTCTTTCGGCGGAGGATTTTTTCCCGCAAAGCGCTCTGCTAAAAGTGAAGGACACCGAAATAAAAACGGAACTCTTCGAAACGGTAAAGAACGTAAAAATAAAAGACAAAGTATTCAGGTTTAAACCGCCCAAAAACTGTGAATTAATTGAACTAAAATAACAACATCCATTGCGAAGCGCAAATGACAGTTGCCAACAAAATCACCATAACCAGGATTTTTATAAGTCTGGTTGTATTCGTAATGCTCTGGATCAACACGTTCGCCACGATAGTAACTGGCATTGTTCTTTTTATGCTGGCGACTGTATCGGATGTCATAGACGGAATCATAGCCAGAAAAACCAAAACCACAACCTCTTTCGGCGCCATAGCCGACCCTTTCGCTGATAAGATACTTATTATGGCGGCCTTTTTAGCATTCGCCGCCATAAAAGAGATTAACGTTCCCCTCTGGGGAGTGTTCATAATCATGCTGAGAGAACTGACCATATCCACATTAAGAGCGCTTGCCGCGCTTCATGGAAAAGTAATGAAAGCGGACAGTTACGCGAAATTAAAAACCGCGGTTCAAATGGTCTGCGCCATTATAATAATGCTCCTGCTGCTTCTACTCAAGGCAAAAGCGAATGCCGTCATCGCAAACACGCCCTTAAAATGGCTGTATTCAAACGCTCCCGGGATTTCTTTCTGGCTGACTATAATAACGGCAAGAGTCACTTTGCTGAGGGGAATAATTTATATCTTTAATAACTTCAATTTTTTGCGAAAATCCTGGAGCAAAAAAACAAGCAAATGAAATTTTCACTTGAATTAGCGAAAATATTTTCCACGGGTCTCGGCATTGGATATTTGCCTCAAAAATTCACTCCCTTCAAAAAAAATACGGGCGCAGGTTTCCTTGGCACCCTTTTAGCCTTGCTCCTGGTTCCCATTCTTCCAAAAACCGATATTTATTTTTCCATATTTATGATTGCTTTCTTCTCTTTTTCCGTCTGGGCGATTTCAATCACCGCGAGATTTTTTAATACCCGAGACGACCCCAAAATTATCCTTGACGAAATACTTGGTTACTGGACGGCGATAGCGTTTTTGCCAAGAGACATAAAGACCTTAATTCTGCTTTTTATCTTCTTCCGTGCGCTTGATACCCTCAAACCATGGCCCATTACCAGAATAGAAAACAAAACAAAAGGTTCTTTTGCTATAATAATTGATGATATTGTAGCCGGAGCGGAAGCAAACATTCTAATGCGAATCCTTCTGGCGATACTATGAAAAAAATCTTCTTTTCCACTATAAGCATTTTGTTCCTAATCCCCGTAACAAGAGTCCATTGCGCGGGTTTCAGCGGAATTGTTCTAACTCCCACAGCATACAGGGGCAGCGGGGAAAATTCTATTGGTGCGGGTTTGGATTTCAACGCCGCTTATTACATCGGGCGGCTCTACGGGAAAAATTCATATTCATGGACGCTGGAAAAGAAAAACTATATAGACAGAATAGGAATATGGCTTTTGATGGCGGATGCCAAATTACAGGTTCAAAGCGAGAAGGGGAAAAGACCCGCTTTAAGTTTCGGCGCAATAGGCTGCTGGCAGTTCAGGGATTCCCCGCAACCAACCCTTAACAGACCTTCTGTGTCCGTTAAAATAGATGATAAAAACACGCATGCTTATGCAAGCGCTTACGGAGTGATAAGCAAGAAATTTTTTAGTGACAGGATTCTGCTCAACGCGGGCTACATGGACGGAGATTTCACCAAAATTATCTATCAGCTCTCTGAATTCCTATCCGACGAGGCGCTGTTTCTCAACGGATATTCGTCTCCCTCAAAAAGCAACCCGGCACTTTTCGGCGGCGTCTTGTGGATGTTGAAAAAAGATTTCCCGGTGGGTTTCGAGGTAATAATTCCACAGGGCGCGCCGCAAAAAGCCAAACTCTTCAATGTGCATCTCGGCACGCTGCTCAAACTCAATTTTGAGCTTTCCTACCTTACTTTCGATGGAGGCTGGGACCTGATGGGGATGTTCCAGTTCAGATACTCCTATTTCCCGAAATCAAAATAATCAGATTACGCAATTATCTACTTCCTCCGCCGAAATTGATTTAAATAATAACGCGCTTCTTTGTGCCCGGGATTTATCTCAAGAGTTTTCCGCAATTCTTCCACAACTCTTCGTTGGTCCGTCTTCCAATAAAGAATGGCAAGATTGTAATGCGCCTGAGCCATACGCTGATTTCTCGAAAGCGCCTTATTGTAGGCCTCCTCGGCTTCTTTCCTGAACCCCATCTTTTCCATAGCTACTCCATAATTCAGCCACGAATAGGAACAGGATTTATTTAATTGCTCTTTAACTTCGGCAAAAGCATAATACTCGTCGGAAAGTATGATAAGGTTTTCGTAACTCAATGCCGAACGCAAAAAATATCTGCCGGCGCTTTTCCAATCGCCCATCGCGGAATAATAAAAGCCGGCATAAAGTTCCGCCTGCGCTGAATTTTTATTTATGGCAGCAAATACTTCAAGACGAAACGCTGTTTCCGGACTTATGCCACCGTTTTTACTTTCATAAGCGGCCAACGCAACCAAAGAATTTTCATAAGAGCGAGCGAGGTCCTCGCAAAAGAAATCATTGTAGGGACGACCAAGCCATTGAAGATTGAAAAATTTCCAGAAATCAATCCCCGTCTTTTTTTCCTTCGGGAAAACTCTGTTAGCCATTCCCCGCGGAACAGTGGGAACTTCAGGCGGAATCTCCGCATCCAAAGTCGCAAAAACGGGATAAATATTTGTTTCAGCCATTTTCTTCCATCCATTAAAACCGCCCTTGTTGACATCGGCTATATGCAGCTCCGGATGCCACATTCTTTTTGAATTCAAATACCACGCAGCGGCGGAAAGTCCCTGCGCCACGATTTTCAAATCATCCCTTTTCTTTTCTACTATGCGCCTGTGCCACAGGGAAAAAAGCTGCACGTCTTTTTTGGCAATTATGATTGAATTCTGCGGCAAACTTCTGAAAACGTCCTGGGAAAAATCCTGCGCGAAAAAAAGCTGTCTCCTGTTCCAGTTAGGATAACTATTTCGCAGGGTGAAAGATAAAGAAATGAAAGCAATCAGGAAAAAAGGAAAAAAAAGTTTTTTCCCCCAAAAAAAGTCAACCGACATACCTATCCAACCGGCAAGCGCCACGTCAGGCAAAAGGTAATTGGGTTCAACTATGGCAAGGGCGTGAGGATTGGGTGGCATATTGGCCAGAAAAAGATAGAAAGGACCATTTACCAGGAACAAAACCAAAAGCGAGAAAAAAAGCTTCCTGTCCCTTTTTAGGTTTTGGAATATTCCAAAAGGAAGAAGGAGCAAGGCGAAATTAAAATTGTTTAGTATATGCACTAAATAATATTTTAAATTCGGAAGGAACAATTCTCCAAGAACATAATTTTTAGAAATAAGGTCAAGCGTTGAACCATAACTTTTCCTCATTATTACCCACAAAAAATTCGAAATTGTGGCGGGATGACTCCAGTCCAAAAGCGGAGCGGAAGCGGAACGCACAAGAAGATAGGCGTAAACAGAAAAACCGAGAACGCCAAAAAACAAAAACACAAGGATTTTTTTAGCAGTATCCCTCCTTATTTCAGCGTAGAATTCCTTTGCAAACAAAAGGAAAAAAGCGGGAACGGAAAGAATTATGTCCATTCTGTTGCCCATAAAAAGACCGCACAAATATGCAAAAAGAAGCATTCCGAAAAAGGACGGCTTTTTTCTTATCCTCAGAGAAACAGCGAACAATATACCCGCAAAAAGCAAATTCATTGAATACATCTCTGAAACGGTGGAAACTGTAATGAAGGTAAAATTAAACCCGATGAAAAGAATTGCCAGTAACGCGCCCCCAACGGAGAAACGGGAGCGAAAACCGCGGTAAAAAACAAAAAGAGCCAAAGCGCCGCACACGGCGGAAAGAAGGTTCATCTTATAAGCGGCGCTGCCCCAAAAAAGAAATTGAAGTGCCACCTTTGAAATCAACACGTAAAGCGGATAACCGGGCTGATGAGCTATGCCTAAAGTCACCGCGTCACATATCATTTCTCCGCTGTCTCTATAGGGGACTATCGTCGGAGAAAGAACATAGAGATAAAAAGTTAAGAAAAGAAGAAAAATGCTCCAGTCACTTTTCCTGTTTTTGGCCCAAATCATAATTTCAGTTATCTTTTTCATAAAAATCCAATTGGTTGTCTGCGACGCCCGCGCTATAAATATCCGCAGAGTCTTGCAACAATCCATTCTCCCGCCATAAGCATAATTATGATGATAAAAAATGCGGCAGAACTGAGCAAATCCTTTTTTGAAACGATAATTTCCGCGACTTTCTCCTTCATTTGAAATTCATATCCTCTTTGAAATTTTGAAAAAGGAACGTATTTGGCTCCGCTTCTTTCAGCAAGATTGGCAATAAAGGCAAAATTACCGGGAATATACTTTCCGGAAATATCGGCAAACTTAAACTTCAGTTTTTTCCTTCCTATCAATCTGCCGCTTTCATAAACACTTGCGGTTAAACTGCGTTTGCCGGCACGCCAGGGGGAAATTTCGGTGACGAAAAGGCCCGGTTTGGCAAAGGTAAAATTTATTTTTTCCTTCCTCCCATCATGGAAAGTAAAGGCGTTTATTTTTATGCCGCTTTTGTCAGTGGCGGGGTTGAGAAATTTATCCAGAACCTTCAAGCATACTTCATGTTTCCCTTTGTCCGACCTGTAAAATAATTTGACGCGTTCAAGGGTCATTTCACCCGTAAGATAATCTAAAACCGCCTGCCAGAATTTATCATAAAACCCGGAAATCTGAGGCAATATTCCTTCCTTTATCTTCCATCGCCATGTGGAGGGGCCGGGCAAGACAATTATCCTGCCTTTGCCGTATTTCTTTTCGGCTGCCAATATATGTTCCTGTCCGTCAAGTTTAAAACTCAAAAAAATTCTCGTTCCCTTTTTAGCCCCGACAAAAACATTAACCCCTTCAAGGCGCGGAAGTTTTTCAAAAGTTTTTTCGTCATAGCCCGCCTTTTTCAAAAACCCCGTAACAGGATGTGGAAAGGGTTTCGCTTTTACTTTGACATCCCGGTAATCAGGTTTAGCGGAAAGGACAACCGGAAGCATATTCGCAAGTATGGCACTTTTTCCGTAACCTCCGGAAGAAAACGCCGCATTTCCACCTATGATAAGCAGACTTGCTCCCTCCTTCACGAAAGTTTCAAGCGATTTTATGTAGGTCTGACCGATGTTGAAACGGCGGAAATCGAAATTATGCAAAATGAAAATATCAAATAAACTTATGTCCTTCAGGAAAATTTCATTCACGGGAAAAGGGATGAGGGCAATTTCCGCATCTCTTGCATTTATTACGTCGGCTGCGTCCCGCAGAATATTGAAAGAAATAAGTTCTATGCTTTCGCGGCTTTTCAAATAATCCCTTAAAAATGAATATTCAAAATCAGGTCTGCCGCAAAGATACATTACCCTTGTCTTTTCGCGTTTAATATCTATGGCGATTCTTTTTCTGTCTTTGCATTTTCCGTTTATTGAAACGCACACATCGAAAATATTTTCGCCAGGCGCCCGTCCCCTCACTGTGAAACTGGAAATCAGATTCTCAGACAATTCCAACGCATGTTCTGAAACCTTCCCGCCGCTTTCATCAAATATGCCAAGAGTAGCTCTTTCCCCATCATGCCCCCGGGACGTAATATGCACCGATATTTTTACCGGCATATGCATGAACGCAAAAGAAGGGTATGCGATTTTTTCTATCCTAATCCATCTGACCTCGGGATAATCACCCATCCCCACAAATACCGTTTTCTTCCAAAACTGGCTCAACACATGAGGAAAATTTTTTGTCGTTGCGTTATTGCCGTCGGTAAAAAAAACGAACTTATCGGCGTTTATGCCATAATTGACTATAAGTTTTTCGGGAACGTCATAGATGTCATCTGCCGCAATATGTTTTGCTCCCTCAATAATGTGTTCATCGCCGAAGGCGGAAAAGTAGAAAATTTTCAGATCATATTTTTTTTCCAATTTTTCCCTGTTGGAATCCAGCCATTTTTTGAAAACACCTATTTTTGTAAACCGCGTTCCGGGCTTTTCTTTAGAGTGCATGGAATATCTTGCGTCCAGAATTAAGCCCAAAACCGGTTTTTTTGAAATTTCCCTCTTTTTCAACAAAACCGGAGAAAGAAGCAGAAATGAGAAAATAAGAAGCGTAAAAAACCGAAAAAGGCGGATTTTTACAGGAATCTTCGAGAATTTAAGCGCGCCGCAGCCAAGCACGAAAACAATGAAAGAAACGAAAATAAAAAAATCGCCGCTTCCAAAACTAATCACCCTTCTAATTTCCTCCATTCAAAATCCTCATTTTCCTGATAATGTAAGGTTGATGCACAGCATCCAGCTTGTATGTGCCGGTCACAGAATAAATAAAAATATTAAGCAAAATTCTTTTTCCGATTTCTCTCTGGTCTTCTCCGCCGGGCAAACAGGGATAAAGATAACCTCCAGTAGAATCTTTTCTCCATATTGAAATTATGTCATTACGCGAATATATAATCGGCGATTTAGTTCCATAATTCACTGATTCAAGTATCGGCCCAATAGAAAAGCGGCCGCCCCTTTTATTTATCAGGAAAAAACTTCTTAAAACCGCATGCTTTTCACTTACCGGCCTGATGTTTTCCATCGGAAAAAGAAGATTCGCCGTTCTCCTTACCCAATCGTCAAACTCTTCGCCGGCAGGCGAAAGATTATTTATGAACAGGAAACCTCCCGACATCAGATATTTTCTTAGACGCAAGAGACTGAAATAATCAAGAGAACCGGGTGACAGATTACAGGAGAGTAGAAGCATCCCGTAGTTAAATATCGCGTCTGTGGAAAGATCGACTTTCGGCAAAGTATCAGAGGGAATCAAACTTGTTTTCCGTGAAATATATGAAACAATATCTTTGTAAACATCCGCCGCGCCCGGACACTGTGGGCCAAGATTCAGCTCGGCAACCTCAAATTTCTGAGAAGCCGCCATTGCGACATTCAAACAAAGTAATACTGTTAAAATTATCTTCCCTTTCATAAAGCATCAGCCAGCGCGGCACTGAAAATAAAACATACTGCGGCCAGGAGAAGGAAAAAAGAAGTCAGGCGCACATCAGAAGTTTTGGATTTAAACTCCTCCGCCGCATTCAGCGGGTCGATGCCTTGCCAGAATTTCCTCTTAAATTTCGAAAGACGACTCTCCTTGGGGTCTGCGACCCGGTTGACGGCAAAATATCCGCTTTTTGAATTACCTGCTTTCCAAAAATACAAACCTCTGGTAGGAGGAAAAAACGAAAATTTTCCGCTTTCGGACGAAACCAAAAATTTATTGCCTTTTTCATCAAAAATATCGATACGCTTGCCGGCGGTGATCCGGTAAAATTTGAATTGCTCACCCAAATTCAGCATTCGACTGCCCGTGCCAAACCGCTGAGACACGAGAAAATCAAGGGTCTTTGTGATAAAAAAGGAAAAGAAGGGTTTGACACCTATATTCCAGACATCAATATCCATTGGGCAGGAGGAAAAAACCGCTATTCCATTCTTGTATGGTTTATATATCACCGCCGGATAGTCTGTCTTGCGTCTTTTGTCTGTGAACGTCCACAGTGAAACAGGGGACCTGTCCGCCGAAGCAGTAGTGGCGGACCTGTCCGCCGAAGCAGTAGTGGCGGACCTGTCCGATAAAACAGCAAGGTTTTTTGTTTCAACCTTGTCTATTTCAAAATCCAGAATTTCTGAACCTTTAGAAAAAGGCAAACCGCTCGGGGGAGAGAGAACGAAACTCCCGGATAAAAAATCTTTAATTTCGACTTTGAAGGATTCATAAACGCGTTTGACTTCTTTGCGGGGGGCAGAAAAGTCAGGAAGCAGCCACAGAATATTTCCGGAGGAAACGAACCTTTTTATCTTTGCGCTTTGAATTTCCGAAACGCCAAGTGCAAAAACAATGTCATGCAGATTCATTTCCTCCACTGAAAGACTTTCTATGTTACGGGCGGAGCATGAATACCGATCGCTCTCTGAAAAAAACCGCGAAAGAAAATAGCCCCCAAATCCAACCCTCATGTATTCTGGTTTTGAATAAGCTATGAGGACTTTCCTGCGTCCGGCACCTGCAAAAGAAAAATAATAATCATTGTCCACAGCCAAGCTGTCGGAAATTATTTCCGCTTTGCCGCAAATTTCGCTTGTCTCATTGCTGACAGGAAAATTGACGCTTCTGGCATTTTCACCGTCAAAAATCAAATCCTTCTCCGAGTAAAAATTCTTACCGGAAATTTTAATCCTGATTTTTCCCTTGTAGCGGGAAGGATTTGCGACCTCAACTATCAGTCCTTTTCCGCTGCGCCTAACTTCCTTAATGTAATAATTTTCATCGGATAATTCAAAATCAGGGGCAAAAATATAGACTTTACTGTCATAGTTCGGAAGAGAAAAGACATCAAGTTTTCCCGCAGGGTCAAAACCAGCGGGCGCCATATCGCTCATCAGAAAAATAACCTTCCTGCCTTTTTTTCCTGAAAGCATTTTATAAGCTCTGGCAAGGGGTTCTTTAAAATTTGTACCCTGGTAACGGGGAATAAAAAGTTTTTCTTTACCTTTAAGAAGCGAAAAATCTGAAGTAAATCCCGCTGAAGGATTTTCTATTTTATCCCCAAAAAAAATCATGGCTGCAGAATCCTCTTCTCCAAGTGAAGAAAGAATAGCATCAGCCATTTCAGACGATATTTTGCTCAGGGCTTTTCCATAAAGCGCTCTTTCCATGGAATATGAACGGTCAACAAGGAAAACCACATTTAACTTTCCGCTATGTTCCGTCGTTTCAAACAAACTGAAAAACGGCAATCTTCCCTTAATTACCGGCGACGAAAAGCTCATTACAAGGAAAAGCAAACTCAAAATGCGAAAAAGAAAAATAAGAAATTTTTTCAACCGCACAATACGCTTCCTGGAAGCAAATACTTTTTCAAGAATGAAAAAAGGGGGATGGCGGAAAAGCTGCGCCTTTCTTGAAAAAAGAAAATAAATCACCAGAGGAAGGGGAAGGAGCCATAGGAAATTAAGAAAAAAAGGATTGGCAAACTTCATTATAACTCTGTCGCCCGCATATAACCGTCAAAAACCGCATCAAAGGAATTTTCATTCGTGGCTCTGAAATAAGGCATACCTTTTTGCAGAAAAAAATTTTCGCAAAATGCCAGCCATTTCTTAAACTCGGATTCATACTCTTTTTTTATGTCCATCGTAAAAACTCGCAGTTTTTTCCCGGTTTCCACGTCAACTGCCACGGCATCCCCTATAAATGGAATGCCAAACTCCTGAGAGTCCAGAATATGAAAAACCTTCATTCTAATTTTCTTGACGAAGGTTAATTCCATAATCCTCTCCAGATAATCTGAACCCACCATTAAATCCGAAAAAAGATAAAGGACAGAGTTGCTTCCAAGCGAGTTAATAGCATTTGCGTATTGTTTGAGCGGCAGGGTTTCGCCGGAAGGCAAAACCTTGCCAAGAACTGCGTCAAATTTGAAAATCTGGGAAAAATCGGAAGAAAACGGAACAACTGCAGAGGAGGTTGTGGAAAAAGAAAAAAGGGAACACATATCGCGTTTCATGAGAGAGTACGCCGTCCTCCCCATCAAAACTCTCGCCGCGAATTCCCATTTTGAAAAAGTTGCCGTCCGGCTTTTATAGAGCATGGAAGCGGACGAGTCAAGAACAAAAAGGCACCTTTCAGCCCGTTCCTGCAAGAAGCGTTTTATGAAAAAACGGTCGTTTCTGGCGTAAACTTTCCAGTCTATGTGGCGTGTGCTGTCTCCTTGAGCGTAATGTTTATATTCCGAAAACTCCTGGCTGCGCCCTCCACTTATGGTGGCGAGATGTGCGCCCTGAGCCGCCTTCGCCAGGCGGGAAAATTCCGAAGACTTCAATTTCAACAATTTCAACTTTGTCAAAACGGATTCGTCAATAAACCGCATTTTTTATCTGACTTTTTCCATAATTTTTTCCACAACTAAATCTACCGACCTTCCCTCCGCCTGAGCCTGAAAATTAAGTATCACCCTGTGCCTTAAAACGCAAAACGCCACCCGTGAAATATCATCCCTGGAAACGGCAAATCTTCCATTTAAAAGCGCGTTAGCCTTTGCCGCAAGAACAAGAGACTGGGCCCCGCGCGGTCCGGCGCCCCACAACACCCATTTTTTCACGAAATCAAAGGAATTTTTTTCAGACGGTCTGGTCATTCGGGCAAGATTTACGGCGAAATTCAGAGAAGACGACGGCAGGGGAACTTCTC
The DNA here is from genome assembly GCA_937898825.1 of uncultured Elusimicrobia bacterium. Lineage (GTDB taxonomy): Bacteria > Elusimicrobiota > Elusimicrobia > Elusimicrobiales > UBA9959 > CALEIX01. Next base: position 12,482 of record CALEIX010000201.1, read on the forward strand.
TTACTATCTTCTGGAAATTAATTATTTCATCGCGCGAAAGCACCTTGTTAACCTTGCTTTCATCCGTTCCGGTCGTCTTAGCGACTATAATTTTTTCTTCCTCGTAGGAGGGATAATCGATGTTTATCTGGGCGAGAAACCTGTCCAATTGCGCTTCCGGAAGAGGATATGTTCCTTCCTGCTCTATGGGATTTTGAGTGGCAAGCACTAAAAAGGGTAAAGGCAAATCCCGGGTTTTTCCCGAAATAGTTACTTTCCTCTCCTGCATGGCTTCGAGAAGAGCCGACTGGGTTTTAGGCGGGGTGCGGTTAATTTCATCAGCAAACACAATATTGGCGAAAACCGGTCCCCATATAAATTCCAGTCTTCTCTCTTTTGTCGATATGTTTTCCTGAAGAATTTCATATCCGATGATATCGGACGGCATCAGGTCGGGAGTGAATTGTATACGCGAAAAACTTAAATCAAGAATCTTGCTCAATGTGGAAACGAGAAGAGTTTTGGCCAGCCCCGGAACGCCCACAATAAGAGCATGTCCGCCGGAAAAAAAGGTAAGAAGTATTTCCTCTATTACTTTTTCCTGACCAACGATTATCTTTGTAATTTCGGTGACGATTCTTCTTCTCGCCTCATTTAATTTTTCAGCCATCTCAAGTTTTTTGTCATCCTCAGCCATAAAGCATCTCCTCTACGCTCCACATTTCCAATCCGACTATCAAGCTGAATTTATTATATTATTTGCGCGGCTGGAAGGCAAAGTTTCCGCGTTCGCTCATCAGAAATGGGCCTGAAGCGGATAAGTCCGCCATTACCCGCCATTACTGCTTTGGAGGGCAGGCAGGCAAGATTTTGGTAAATCACGAAAGTTTATTTCGGCATTTGTCTCAAGGGACGGGCGGCACGAGCAAATCCCGCCCTCTGGCGCTGTCTCTTATACACATCTGACGCTGC
>CALEIX010000202.1 GCA_937898825.1 uncultured Elusimicrobia bacterium
AAAAATCAAGTTGAAACTTGAGTATCATCCTTATCGCCAACAGAATTTACTTTTCCATCTTCTAAGTTAGTCTCAATAAGCGTCGTCGATTTTTCAAGAGGATTATCTATTTTGCCGTCTCTCATCAGTCCAATCGCCACAGCAATTATATTCTCAATCGCTTTTTCAATTTTTTCCCGGGGCACCGTTCCATAGCTCATGGTCTGTTCTACCATCTGCCAGGTTCTTTCAAGCATTTGCGCTTTGATTTTATTTTTTAATTCAGGCTGCATATCCCAGAGAGCCGCCGCCCAGTCTTCTATTCCAACACTGTTTACCAAAATAGACATATCTTTTTCGTTTAAGGATGCAATATCCTCAATCAGAAACACATGTTTTTTTACTTGTGAAAAAAGCTCGGGATGATTTTTCTCCAATTCCTCAAGTGCCCTTCTTTTGCTGCCCATATCCATTTTATCAATCGTTTCAAGCACCTTGCCAACACCACCCACCGCTCCTCTCAGGCGATTTTCAAGTTCTTCTTTCAGGGCCAGGATTATGTCCATCTCCACAAAACGCACCTCCGCCATATTCGCCACTATTTCCGAGACGAATTTGGGAGGCAACTGTTTAAATAATTCGCTTCTTACTTCCGGCTCTAAATGTGCCGCCAATATGGCGACATTTGCAGGGTCTTCATCAAGCATCATATCAGCCAGAAAGGGCACCTGGTCAAGTCTGACATTAAATACCACCGGTTTCTCTTCCTCCTCTTCGCCTGCTTTTTCTTCTTCTTTTTTCTTCTCAATAGCAGGCAAAGGAACGCCCAGCAAATCTCCCTGAGAACCCGCGCCGCCAATGACTCCGCCTTTGCCAAAATCCATGCTTATTTCATGAGTTTGGGTCTTAGCCATTGAACTCATGGCGCTCGCCAATTTCAAGAATCCTATAGCCATAACAATAATCGCTATAATGCCCATTAAGGTTAAGGCGATATATTTAAAAATAAGACTCATAGTCTCCGGCGTATACCACACCGTTTTCCAGATAGGAGCGAAAGGGGCGCGTACTATGGAAAGTTTATCGCCTCTTTCCACGTTCAGTGACAAAAGGTCGGATACAACCAGCCTGACATTTTCAGCCGCCACTTTGTCAATCCCTTCGTTAAGCACCACAGTCACATCCAATTTTTTAATCGCCGAAAGCGGAAACTGCATATACTTTTGATAACCTTTTGTCTCCTCACTGAAAGGATTTTCAAAACCCGGCAAAAGTTGATCAGAGGTCTGAGTCTGCGTTGAAATATTCAGCCACTTGAAAAAAGAGTTTTCTTCCTTCGATTTTGAGTCTTTGACTGTTTCAATCTTTTCAATTCTGCTGAAATCAATCGTGGCCTGAATGAAGGTTTTTCCCTGATTCGGGCCCAGAATCCTGAGCAATACCTCGTCCACTTTACGCTCCAGAGATCTTTCATACTTGCCTTTCTCTTCCAGAGGAATTATCTGGGAAAAAAGGCTGACGGACAAAGAAAACGCACCCGCAAAAATCAGTATTCCACTTAAAAAGGATTTAGGTCTCATAACTCTTCGCTGATAAAAGATTGCAACCTTCTTTCAATCACCATCGGGATGCTGCCTTTCATTATTTCAAGAATGCCTTCAAGTATTATGGCTTTTATTTTGGCTTCCATCCAGATGCGGGTGCGTATTTTTCCGGCGATAGGCACAAAAAAAATATTCGCCAGCAAAATTCCGTAGAAAGCGCTGGTTATGGCTATCGCCATTGAGGGCCCGACATTCTCTGGATTTGAAAGTTCTCTCAAGACCCCGATTATCCCGAGCAAAGTCCCAATTAAACCGAACATCGGAGCCAGAACCGCCATGGTTCTGTAGACGTTTACTACTTCGTTTCTTTCGTCAATCGTCTGATTAATTTCCTGCTCAAGAACCTGCCTCACAAAACGGGCGTCGCTGTATTCAAGAGCCGTGATGGCCGCCCTGTTTAAAAAACCCTTCGCCAGTGAAGGGTCCGCGTCTTTCAGGGCCGCAAAGCCTCTTCTCCTGCATTCTTCCGCCAATCTGACTATGGCCGCTATCGTCTCTTCATAATTTAAAACGGAAAATTCAATGAACAAATTTTTCAATTCCTTAACCGCTTTTATCAGGAGTCTTAAGGGCGTATTTAACGCCGTAGCCACTGAAAGTCCCCCGAAAACCACGAAAAGACCGTGCCAGTTTATAATGATGGAAGTAATCTGCCCCTCCTGCACGCCCATAAAAATCAAAAAAACAAAGCCGATTATGCTGGCAACAGTTGTTAAATCCATCTCCGTCTCCTAAGATAAATTTTACAAGGCGGTTGTTTCCTAAATGTTAAATTGAGTTTAATCAAAAATAAACTATATAACGCTGCCGAAACTACAAATCGCTTGCTTCGGCGCTATTTTTCGTTCACATTCACTTATCCGCTGACTGGAATTTTAAACCAGAATATGGAACCTTTGCCAAGCCCGGGACTCGTAGCGCCAATTTCGCCGTTGTGGGCGTGAATCACCTCCTGCGATATCGCCAGACCCAAACCCCAACCCTGTTTTCTCAGTTTTTCATCCTTTTGATATTTCGCCTGATAAAATTTGCCAAAAATTTTTTTCGTTTCGCTCGGATGTATTCCTATCCCGGAATCCCTGACATAAGTCGCTATATACCTGCCTTCCCGCCTGAAATAAAGCTCTACCTTCTTTCCAGGCGGCGTGAATTTTATCGCGTTGTTAAGCAAATTCATCAATACCTGCGACAACCTGAACTTATCCCCGTCAACCACAACCCCTTCAGGAAGATTTCGCACCACAAATTCCACGTTTTTTTTCTGAGCGTTTATCGCGATGCCCGGCAAAACATTCTTTGGCATTTCCTCATAATCAAAAGGGCTTTTCTCCATTTTAAGTTTCCCCGCTTCTATCATAGCCAGATCCGTAAGGTCGGATATAAGTCTGCCCAATTGTTGGGTGGCGCTTACAATATTATTCAGATACTGGGCTTCTCTTGTTTCTCTTTTTCTCTTCAAAAGCAATTCGCTGAATCCCCTGATAGAAGCCAGAGGCGTTCTGACATCATGAACAACCATTGAAAGAAATTTGGATTTCATTTCATTGAGCTGCGCAAGTTCCTGGTTGGAAAATGCCAATTTCGCCGACAGAACTTCCAACTCCCTGCTCCGCCGGAAAAGCTGCGTTTGAGCCAGCGCTATGCGAATCATATATTGCTGAATCAAGGAATTTGAAAAATTTTGCTTCTGCCTAAAAAAACCCGCCTGAACAAATCCCGATACCTGAAAAACGATAAGAATAGCCGTGCCGAGCATCAAAAAAGCGAATATGGTTCCGATAATGATAAAAGCTTCCATCTCAGCCTTTTTTTATTTCCACCCCTGGAGTTTCATTAACTTTTTCACATATTTATTGCCCGGATTTATTTCAAGAACTTTCAAATACGCTTTCTTCGCCTTGTTAAAATCCCCCAGGGCAAAATAGGAAGAGCCTAATCTTGTCCATGCGAGTTCATTGCTTTCATCAAGTAAAATTGCCTCCTCGCAATGGCGCGCGGCTTCGGCAAATTTCTTACCGTAAAAAGCAGCGGCCGATTTCTTGAGTTTTTTGTTTACAAGAGCTCCTTTGGGCAATATCTCATCCTGACGCACTTTCATCTTAGTGAGATTGCCAATAACATGCAAAATCTCCTCAAAAACAGCGTCCCCTCTCACATTCGTGCCAAAAGCGGCATGCGCCAGGAGAAAAGATTTAAGCTCTTTTCCGTTTATATACGAAATGATAACTTCGTCAGCAAGATTTGCCTGTTCATTTTTCTCAGCAAGAATTTTTTCTTTTTTTGGCGAATGTTCAAGGCGCAAACCCGCAATTATATTCCTCAATCTTTTTTCCCTTTTACCCCATATTCCTTTTCTTAAACTTGGCTCAAGATTAAATGCCTTTCTCAGATTTTCATCCGCTAAAACATATTTCCTGTTTCCAAGATTTTTACGGGCAAGTTTGATGAAATCTGAAGCAAACATCTCGAGCTTTTCTATCCTTTCTTTCGGCGCCACCAGTTTGGCATGAACGACCCTTGCGACCTCTCCTTCAAGTGGTTGTGTGGTTCTGGGTTGACCGAACTTGAACAATAATCCAATTTTATGCATATTTCCAAGGTCCCCAAAAGGAGTCATTGAATAGTCAATATCAAGAAAAGAAAGTCTGAAACCCACTCCAAACCTTACATTAGAACCAATGTATTTATTTGTTTCATAGCCCAATCTGAACCCCATTAGCTGAAAAAGAAAATACTCTGCTCCCACCGCCACTTTATGTTTGTCATCTACGGAAAACACATTATCCACACTTAAAATCAACTTATTGGCTCCCCGCGGATGCAAGTGCCACGACGCTCCTAAAATAAAAGAAGTTGGGAGCGGAGTATTTTCTTTATCAAATTCAAGACCCTGACCCACGCTCTTCAAAACCGCGGAAAACCTGAATTCCTGGCCCGGAATTTTCTTCAACCAGTATTCCGTCGGTCTCAATGAGTATATAAGACCAAAATCAAACGCAAAAGCATTAGCGCTGACGGAATTCAGGTTTTCACGCACATACTTCAAAGTTGCGCCAAAGCCCAAAACTGGTCTTTCAATCTCATCCTTAGTCACAGTCCTGCTGTAGGAAAAACCTAAGGACATATCCGAGGCATTTACAATCCGGGTTTTGGTTCCGGCGGCGTCATATCCCTGGATGTCTCCACTCGATAGACCCGAATAACTTATAGCATAAACCTCTCCTATTTTCCGGGGGTAGGCGAAGGTAATGTATTGATATCTTATTTCTTCAAAAGAAGAGGTATAAGTGGCCCCAAACTGGGGAATGTCTAAATTGACAAGACCGGCGGGATTGTAATACGAAGCATAAGCATCATCTGCCACGGAGCTGAAAGCATCTGACATAGCGGAGCCTCTCGGGCCAGGCGAATAATTTAAAAAAATTCCGCTTGCGCTTCCCGGGCTTCCGGCACTACTATTAAGTATCAATCCAATAAATGAAAAAAATAGAAATGTAAATATTATATATCCCTTTCCCATATTAATATTATATACGGGTGACAATCCAAAATCTTGAAAAAAGTATGAAAAAGCCCCGTTAGAGATATACGGGCTAAAATTTTATCTAAAAGATGCTGAAAAGAGAAAAATGGCGGATGTATTTGTAAAAGGTTGTAGCTGTGGGCGTGGGCGCATATGCGCCCTATCTCTAACGGGGCTAAAATAACGGCTGGACGGCAGGAAAGTGCGAGGCTAAAGATTCACAATTTGTTTTTCAAAACAGGTGGGGGGGGGACTTTATTTTCCAGAGGTCAAAAAAACTCGTGAGTTTTTTTGACCTGGGGCAAAAAAAGTAGTATATTATCTGTGTGAAATTTTTCAAAAGATATCTCTTTGAGCAAATACAAAAAGACCTTAAAGAAAAAATGGTTTTTGTCTGTGGTCCGCGTCAGGTCGGAAAAACAACGCTTGCCAGAGAGATATTCAGCAAAAATTCTTCTGGATATTTAAATTGGGACATAGACGAACACAGGGAGAGAATTTTAAAACATCAACTTCCTGTTTCAGAATATTGGATTTTTGACGAGATACATAAATATAAGGGCTGGAGAAATTTTTTAAAAGGACTCTGTGATTTGCATGGTCGGAACAAAAAAATTTTAGTTACGGGCAGCGGACGTCTTGATTTTTACAGATTCGGAGGAGATTCTTTGCAGGGAAGATATCATTTTCTGAGATTGCATCCATTATCAGTTGGCGAGTTAAAGATGAAATCCCAAAAGGATTTTCAGGATTTGATTAGATTCGGGGGGTTTCCCGAACCTTTTTTCAGAGGTAGCGAGGCCTTTGCCAAAAGATGGTCAAGAGAATATAGAACAAGACTTATAAACGAAGACATTGAAGATGTTGAAAAAATCCAGGATATTGCCAAACTGGAATTAATGATCTTGAGATTGCCGGAACTGGTGGGGAGTCCATTGTCGTTAAATTCGTTAAGGGGGGATTTGCAGGTTGCTCATAAAACACTTGCCAGATGGATAGAGGTTCTGGAAAGAATGTATGGAATCTTCAGAATATTGCCTTTTGGTCCCGCTAAAATACGAGCCGTTAAAAAGGAAAAGAAACATTACCATTTTGACTGGACGTTGGTTAAAGACGCCTCTTTGAGATTTGAAAATCTTGTTGCATCTCATTTGATGAAATGGGTTCATTTTAAGCAGGATGTATCAGGTATGGATATTGAATTAAGATATTTCAGAGATGTAGAGGGAAGAGAAATTGATTTTGTTATTATGGAAGACAGCAAACCTTTGCAATTCATAGAATGCAAATGGAGTGATGTTGAAATATCTAAATCGCTTAAGTATATGAAAAATAGATTCAAAAATTGTCAGTTCTATCAAGTATATTTTGAGGGGACAAAAGAATATATTTCAAAAGAAGGCATTATCGTTATATCCGCGCTGAAATTTCTGCAAAATTTACTTTAAAAATCAAAAGCCGAATTCAAATTCCTTGTAAAAATTCAGCTATCGGAAATAGGAATAAATTTGCAAACACTGGTTTCATGTTTGTATTATGTTCAATAATTGAACATTATGTAGTTGCAGTCCTTGGTTTGCTAAATTTGTAGTAGCCTGTCTGCGTGCAGCACGCGGGCAGGCCCGTCTGCGTGTAGTTGTAGCGCCCGCCCCTGGCGGGCTAAAAATAGTGCTTGTCCTCGGCAGGCAAAAATTAATGTAGTTGATTGCCCCTGGCAATCCAGGATTAATATAGTAACACACCCTTGGTGTGTAGTTGTATTCGATTGTCGTTTTGACGCTACTCTGGATGGAAAAATAGGCATATCAATGCTTTCCAAACTTCTAAAAGGTAGTTTATAAATTCAAATTGCGATTTATTGCAATATACTGCAATAAATGGTATAGTTAATGCAATATGTATAATAAAGCCGTTATCAAAGAAGTTATTATTGACCAAAAAAGCGAAATAGCCGGCATGGTTGAAAAATATCATGTTAAGCGTTCTATTGAACAAAAAGTGCGAGCTGGCCTTAATGATGCGCTGGTAAAAGTTATAAGTGGAGTGCGTCGTTCTGGAAAATCCGTTTTGGCACATATGGTTTTAAAAAATCTGCCTTACGGTTATGTTAATTTTGATGACGAGCGCCTTTCAGGGCTTGAAACAAAAGATTTGAATATCGTTTTTGAAGTTTTACTGGAACTTACTCCTGGTATGAAATATATTTTGCTTGATGAGATTCAAAATATAGACAAATGGGAATTATTCGTCAACAGGCTTCAAAGAAACGGCTATAAAATTATCATAACCGGCAGTAACGCGCATCTGCTTAGCAAAGACCTTGCTACCCATTTAACGGGCAGGCACAGGGTTTTTGAACTTTATCCTTTTTCATTTGCTGAATACTTGTGTTTTCGCGGCGTTGATTCTGATAAAAAACAAATATGGAGCACTCGCGATAAGTCGGTTATAGCATCATTTTTTGACGAATATTTCACAAGTGGAGGATTTCCTGAGGTTTTTAGTGTTGTGGATAAAAAAGTATATCTTCGCGACTTGTACAATAAAATACTCACACAGGACATTGCTTTAAGATATAAAATCAGACATACAAAAACACTTAAAGATGTGGCGCTTTATACTGCGAATAATTACGCTTCCAAACTTTCTTATCAAAATATCAAAGAAGCGTATTCTTTAAAGAGCATTCATACGGTTAAAAATTACCTATCTTATATGGAAGAGGCGTATTTATTTTTTGCTGTTGAGTCGTTTTCCCATAAATTGCGCGAGCGAGAAAGGATGCCGCGAAAAATGTATGGAATAGACCCGGCTTTATTGAGAGCGATTTCGATATCCGGACAGAAAAACGAAGGAAGATTGCTTGAAAATCTGGTTTATCTGGAATTAATCAGGCGGGGTTATCAAACGCAGTACTATAGTGATTCTCATCGCAAGTATGAAGTGGATTTTGTCATCGTAGACAACTCCGGCAAACCCACCAGTCTTGTGCAGGTGTGCGCGGATACAGGCGTAGCGGAAATTAAAGAACGTGAGATGCGCGGATTACACAGCGCTTTAAAGTTTTTCGGAAAGATTGAAGAAATTTTTATTGTTACGTTAAATCAAAGCGGAACAGAAACCACAGGTGGTAAACGGGTCCAGGTAGTGCCTATATGGCAGTGGTTACTACGATAGGTGCTTATATGTCTTAAAGTCTTACGAGAAGACGGACTTATAAAAAACTTTACCGTGGCGCCCGTGGATTCTGATTCCCGGCTGGTTGACGGAGTGAAAATATATCCATAGATCGACTCTTTCGCCAGCTGGTGGTCGAATAGATTGCTTTGAAATTTGCAAACACTGGTTTCATATTTGTATAATGTTCAATAATTGAACATTATGTAGTTGCAGTCCTTGGTTTGCTAAATTTGTAATAGCCCGTCTGCGTGCAGCACGCTGGCAGGCCTGTCTGCGTGTAGTTGTAGCGTCCGCCCCTGGCGGGCTAAAAAAAGTGCTTCCCTGACAGGTTTTAAAACTTATGCCGTCATCAAATGAATTGAAAATACTGGATTTAATATCTCAAAAACCGGCCGGCTCCCAGCGGGATTTCGCTTCTGCCTCAGGTTTTTCATTAGGGCTTACAAACGCAATACTTAAGCGTTTAGCAAAAACAGGATACATAAAGATTCATGCTCTCAATTCCCGCAAGGTGAGATATATTCTCACACCAAAAGGGATTTCAGAAAAAACGAGAAAAAGCATAGATTACATAATAAACTCCATAAAAACCTTCCGCTTATGTTTTGACAGGGTGAAGGCACTGGTGAACGAAGAAATAAAAAAGGGAAGAAAGCATTTCATCATAGTGGGCGAAGGCAGCTTAGCCGACCTGGCGGAACTCGCTCTTAAAGAAATTGGCGGAATAACATTTGAAAAGACGAATAAAGTTCTTAAAGTTTCAAAAGACTCAACGCTTATATTGAATTGTCGCACGGATGTAAAGAAAACGGGGGAAATAGGTGTTTCATTATTGTCGGATATACTGGATATTGAAAGCATGCCTATTCAATCTTTAAATTTAAAGTTACAACAGGAGAAATCATGAAAGTTGTTATATTGGCAGGTGGTTTTGGAAGCCGAATCAGTGAAGAAACAGATTTAAAACCCAAACCGATGATAGAAATAGGAGGAAAACCAATTATTTGGCACATAATGAAAATATATTCTCATTATGGGTTCAACGATTTTGTTATTTGTGTTGGCTACAAAGGATATGTTATAAAAGAATATTTTGCCAATTATTTTTTGCATCAATCTGATGTTACCATTGATATGAAGAGTAATAAGCTGAAGGTTCACCGTAAAAAGGTTGAACCATGGAAAGTAACACTTGTTGACACCGGATTAAACACGATGACCGGAGGAAGAATAAAAAAAGTGGAGGAGTATATCGGTAATAGGACCTTTATGCTTACTTATGGGGATGGAGTTTCAAATATAAATATAAGGAATTTGTGTAGGTTTCATAAGAAACAGAAAAAATATGCTACAGTTGCAGCTGTTCAGCCGTTAGGTCGCTTTGGATCTATGGTTTTGGGAAATAAAGGCAGTGTTGTTGCTTTTGAAGAAAAGCCCAAAGGCGACGGTGCGTGGATAAACGGCGGTTTTTTTGTTCTGGAACCAGAAATATTTAAATATTTAAACGGGAATGATTCCATTTGGGAAAGAGATCCTCTTGAGAATCTCGCCAGAGATGGACAATTGAATGCGTATAGACATAGGGGATTTTGGAAGTGCATGGACACATTGCGGGACAAAATCGAATTGGAACGCTTGTGGCAGAGCGGCAAAGCTCCGTGGAAATTGTGGCGTTAACATGATAAACAAAAGATTTTGGAATGGAAAGCGCGTTTTCATTACTGGCAATACCGGTTTTAAGGGATCCTGGCTCAGTATATGGCTTAATTCTATGGGAGCTGAAGTCTTTGGTTATTCGCTAAATCCGCCTACCAAGCCCAGTTTATTTGAAGTCGCAAAAGTTAAAAATATAACCAGAACCCAGATAAGCGATGTAAGGAATTTGGAGACCTTGCGGAGGAGCATTCTTAAAGTCAAACCCGATATTATTTTTCATATGGCTGCGCAGCCTCTCGTGAGAGAGAGTTACAAATATCCGGTTGAAACTTATCAGACTAATGTGATGGGTACAGTTAATCTGCTTGAAAGCGTAAGACAGCTAAAGCGGCGCGAAGCGATTTTAAATATTACCACCGATAAGTGTTATGAAAACATGGAAATGCTGAAAAAATCATACAGGGAAACGGACCCTTTGGGCGGGTATGATCCTTATTCCAGCAGCAAAGCTTGCTCTGAACTAATCACGGCAGCATATAGGAACTCATTTTTTAATCCGGGAGAATGTAATAAATATCGTTTGGCAATCGCTACCGCGAGAGCCGGCAATGTTATAGGAGGCGGAGATTGGGCCAGAGATAGACTTGTGCCTGATATAATAAAAGGTTTAATGGACAAAAAAACGGTTTTGATAAGAGAGCCAGAAGCCGTACGTCCGTGGCAGCATGTTTTAGAACCTTTATATGGCTATATTTTGCTTGCGGAAAATTTATATAAAAATGGCGCTGAGTATATGGGGTCATGGAATTTCGGACCGAAAGGAACTGACATTAAAAATGTTGAATGGATTGCGAAGAACATATTCGTGATGTGGGGAAAAGGAGCCAAATATCAAATTAAATCCGAAAATAGATTCCATGAAGCCAAATATTTAAGATTAAATTCTCAAAAAGCTATGAAAAAACTCGGATGGCTGCCTAAATGGGGTGTTAAAAAAGCATTGAAAAAAACGATGGAATGGTATATCGCTTATAGTAAAGACAAGGAAAATATGCGGGAAATGTGTGTTAAGCAAATCAGGGAATATTTAGATGAAAAAAACAAGAATCGGTAGAACAAAATTAAAGAAGGAAATTTTTAAAAAAGTAAAGGATTATTACAATCTTTTTCATAAGCAAAAAAGAGTCGTTCCAGGTGTTGATTATATAAATTACGGGGGGAGAGTTTATAATGAAGAAGAAATGATAAACATTGTCGATTCCGCTTTGGATTTTTGGCTTACTTCGGGCAAATATTGTAGTGAATTTGAAAAAAGACTTGCCCGATTTCTAAAAATTAAATATTGCACTTTGACAAATTCAGGTTCTTCAGCCAATTTGCTTGCCTTTATGGCGTTAACGTCTCACAAGTTAGGCGAAAGAAGAATAAAACCCGGTGATGAAGTAATAACCGTCGCGGCGAGTTTCCCTACCACAGTAACTCCCGTAATTCAGTATGGCGCGATTCCAGTTTTCGTTGATGTTCAATTGCCGTCATATAACATTGATTGTTCGCTTCTGGAAAAGGCTGTTTCCGGAAAAACAAAAGCGGTGATGTTGGCACATACTTTGGGGAATCCTTTCAATATTAAAAAGGTCAAGAAATTTTGCGGCAAATACGGTTTGTGGCTTATTGAAGATAATTGTGACGCTCTTGGCTCAAGATATTTTTATAAAAAGAAATGGATTTATACCGGGACAATCGGCGATATAGGAACCTCAAGTTTTTATCCTCCTCATCATATGACAATGGGAGAAGGCGGCGCGGTTTATACAAATGATTCTCTGCTGAAAAGAATTATAGATTCATTGCGGGATTGGGGAAGAGATTGCTGGTGCCAATCCGGAAAAGACAATACCTGTGGCCGCAGGTTTACCGGAAAATTCGGTCAATTGCCTCTTGGATATGACCACAAATACGTTTATTCGCATTTTGGCTATAATTTGAGAGCAACTGAAATGCAAGCCGCAGTTGGCGTTGCCCAGCTTGGAAAACTGCCTCATTTTGTAAAAGCGAGAAAAAAAAATTGGAGGTTTTTGAGAGAAAAACTTGAAGAATATTCTAAATATTTTATTTTGCCCGAACCAGAGCGGAATTCCGATCCAAGCTGGTTCGGTTTTCTTCTTACAGTTAAAGAAAAAGCGGGTTTTTCCCGCAATGACATTGTTAAATATCTTGAAGCCAATAAGATCCAAACTAGAATGCTTTTTGCGGGCAATTTAATAAAGCACCCCTGTTTCAACGAAATGAGAAAAACGGGAAAAAAGTTTAAAGTGGTGGGAAAGGGCAGAAAATTGCCGATTACTGATTCGATAACGAACAATACTTTTTGGATAGGCGTTTATCCTGGAATGACGAAGGAAATGCTTGATTACATAATAAATTCCTTTGAGTTATTTTTTCAAAAATTATGAGCCATTTAAAAATAAAAAAAACGAAAATACCCGGTTGTTATGAAATACTCCTGAATGTTCACCGTGATAGGCGTGGTTTATTTGTCAAGATGTTCAATCATAGTTTTTTTAGAAAAAACAAACTGGAGACAAATTTCAAGGAAGAGTATTATTCAATATCAAAGAAGGGAGTATTGAGGGGATTGCATTTTCAAAAATATCCGCATGCTCATGTGAAATTGGTTCACTGCATGAGAGGAAAAATTTTTGATGCCGTTGTGGATTTGCGAAGAGATTCAAAAACATACGGCAAATATGCGGTTTTTGAATTAAGTTCGGAAAAAGCAAATATGCTTTATATTCCCAAGGGACTGGCTCACGGTTTTTACACTTTGAGTAAAGAAGCGGTAGTTTTATATAAAGTTTCGAGCGAATATTCGCCGAAACATGATACCGGAATTTTATGGAATTCGGTCGGCATACCATGGCCCTGCAAACGCCCTGTTTTGTCAGATAGAGATAAAAAATTTAAGGAATTTGATGGCGAATATTAATGCTCATTTCGTTTTTTATCCTGTTGGGCAGGGGCTTTTTTATTCAGGGAATATAAATGGTTTTAATTTTGTTTTTGAATATCTTCCCTCAGAATCATCCCAAAATCTCAAAAAATGATAATCTATAGTCATATCATCTAATAAAGCATCTGTTCTTGCAATTCTTCTAAATCCACTAATAAATTCCCTTGCAAATTGTCTGCTTGAACTACCGGTTATTGCAGTATCAATTGTATAAAGACTAGCATGTCCCTCATTACTATTGGCCAGCCTTAAAGCATCTTCAGCAAGGGCACCAATTAAATGTTTTTTATTTTTCAAAAAAATCAGAAGTCGGCACTAAGAAAGTTTCAGGAATTTTTCCAAGATATTCCTTAGCTAATGAACTAACAACTCTAAACGGAGGATATCCTCCCCTCAATAAGCAAACCATTTGATCAGGATTTTTTTCATCTAAAACATAAAGAGAACCTAAACAAGCCAGACTATAAGAATCTAAATCATTTGTTTCTATTT
>CALEIX010000203.1 GCA_937898825.1 uncultured Elusimicrobia bacterium
TTTTCAAGCAGAAGACGGCATACGAGATGTAGAGAGGTCTCGTGGGCTCGGAGATGTGTATAAGAGACAGGTCCCCGACTCTATAATATATGAGAATGTAAAACACAAATACCATCACAAGATAGTCACCTTTTTCAAGAATCAATTCAATGCGGAAATAGAAATAAAATACTCAATGAGTCTGGATGTGCCCAAGAGAAACGAGGCCCCACCAAGCATTCCCGTTTCTTCATCTATCGCCACCGCTAAAAAAAGCCATAATTTCAATCCTAATTACACCTTCCAGTCCTTTATTGTGGGTATGTCAAACAGATGGGCGTATTCCTCAGCCGAGGCAGTGGCAAAATCCCCGGGGATGAGATATAACCCTTTCTTTATTTACAGCCAACCGGGTCTCGGAAAAACCCATTTGCTTCACGCCATAGCCAATGAAATGCTTAAAAATAACCCTCATGCTAAAATCACCTATATTCCCAGCGAGAGTTTTGTGAATGAATACATAAACGCTCTCAGGAGAAAAGATAAATCAACGGACGATTTCCGTCAGAAGTACCGCAGTATAGACTGCCTCCTTCTGGATGATATACAGTTTTTGGCGGGAAAAGACAGGAGCGAGGAAGAGTTTTTTTACACATTCAATCATCTTTCAGACTCTAAAAAACAGATAGTGGTCACTTCTGATAGGTCTCCCAGAGAGCTGGCACTGGGGCAGCGTCTTATCTCCAGGTTTCTATCCGGCGTTGTCGCTGATATCCGATTTCCGGAACTGGAAACGCGGATAGCGATTCTAAGACAGAAAAATTTGACTTATGGATTCGATATTCCGGACGACATACTCACCTTTATAGCGGAAAATGTGAAAGAAAGCATAAGGGAACTTGAGGGCGCGCTTCTCACCGTCGGGAATTTCTTTACAAATATGAACATTCAACCCTCAATAGACCAGGTAAGACATCTGATGAAAAAGCATAAATTTATAAACCCCGAAGAGGAAGAAAATATAGACGTGGAAAGAATAAAATCCGTGGTGGCGAAAAAATACAACATAAACCCGAAAGACTTTAAATCCCAAAAGAGAATGGAAACCATCGCTTACCCGCGGCAGATAGCTATGTACCTTGCTACCGTTTTAACTGATATGTCTTTGCCAAGTATAGGAAAGTCTTTCAACAAGGACCACTCAACCGTTGTCTACGCAAAGAAAAAACTCGAACAAAAAATACACCAGGATACCTATTTCAGCGCGTTGATAAATCAGTTAATAAACGAGATAAAAGACAGAAGGGAATGGTAAAACGCTAATTTTTTTGAAACAAGAGAATAAAAAATAGTCTTGTGTTAATAACTTTTAATTGCATAATTATGATTATTAACACTACTAACATCCAATAAAGAAGGAGACTATTATGAAGATTAAGAGTAATAGAGAGACCCTAATCAAAGGAATTCAATCGATCCAGTCAAACACATCTTCCAAAACAGGGACCATAACCATACTTCAGAACTTTTTGATGGAGACAGAAAACGATGAACTGAAACTGGTTTTTACTGACCTTGAAATGGCCGTTAAGCATTATATAAAAGTCAGCATAGACCAGGAGGGAAGCATAACCCTCCCACTAAAGAAATTTACGGATATACTTCATGTGCTAAATCCTGAAGACGAGATATCAATCAATGTTGATAAAGCAAGCAGGGTAACGATTCTTTCCGGGAAATCGAGGTTTAGTATGGGGGGAATAGTGAAAAGTGAGTATCCCGTGATTCCTGATGTAGATGAGGCAAATGTTTTTAGAATTCCGGCACTGAAACTCGCCGGATACCTTTCAAAGACTATTTTCGCCGCTTCAAACGAAAGCGAGAGACAATTCCTGAGCGGGCTCCTCTTTGCAAATGACAAGAAAAGTTTTTCTATAGTGGCTACGGATGGGAAAAGACTGGCGGTTCTCAGAGATACTTCTCTTAATATAAAGCAGAATTTCAAAATAATCGTCCCCGCGAAAGTGCTTAACGAACTGATAAAATTTATAAACCTTTCTGACTTCGATGAAAAACAGGACGTTTCGGTGAGTTATTCGCAGAATCAGGTTGCCTTTAAGATAGGGAAGACCCTTTTTATTTCTCGCCTTGTGGACGGGAAATTTCCCGATTATGAACAGATAATTCCGAAAAGTTCAGAGATATCCATAAGCATGGACTCGGAGAAAATATTAAACCTTACCAAAAAAGCGCTTGTTTGCGCCAATGAAAGAACGGGGTCCGTAAAATATGTCTTTAAAAAAAATATCCTTATTGTTCAGGCATCTTCCCCGAATATGGAGTTTGAGGATGAGACAGAGATAGAATACGCGGGGAAAGAATTTGAAATTAGTTTTAAGCCGAAGTATATTGTGGACGTATTAAAGGTTGTAAATCAAAGATTTACATTCAAGGTAAACTCTTCTTCAATGCCCGTTTTGATAAAACCCGAAGGAGAAGATAATTTTCTTTACATAATGATGCCGCTGAGGACATAAAATGTTTTTGACGGGAAAACCCGGTAAATGGAGAAGGATAGGAGATATAAAAAGGCGCAGGGCACTGCGCGGGTTTGATTTTGATATTTTTTTGATACTCAATTCTGTTTGGAACAGGGAAGTCGGGCACTTATCTGAACACTGCTCCCTCTTGGGAGCGACAAGAAATTCAATAATAGTGTCTGCTGATTCCTCTGTGGTTTCAAATGAACTTTTTCTAAGAAGCGGAAGTATTATCAAAAATTTAAACAAATATTTCCGAAAACCCTGGATAAGGGAAATCAAGATTTCAAGAAAGATTTAAAACCTGAGAAGGAAGCCGTCGATAATTAACACAGGAGTGTGTATGAAGACTATGCCTAAAAAAGAAAGCAGATACGATTCCTCCAAAATCCAAATTTTGGAAGGGCTTGAAGCCGTGAGAAAAAGACCCGCTATGTATATTGGCTCCACGAGTGTTCAAGGGCTTCACCATCTCGTCTATGAGGTTGTGGACAATGCCATAGACGAAGTGCTGGCCGGGGGATGCAATAACATAGAAGTGGTTTTTAAAGAGGGAAATATTTGCCGCGTTAGCGATAATGGGAGAGGAATTCCGGTTGATAAAATGAAGGATACCAGGGATCCGAAAGTGAGAGGGAAATCCGCGCTTGAGGTTGTTCTAACTGTTCTCCACGCCGGAGGAAAGTTTGACAAAAGAGCGTATAAAGTTTCGGGCGGACTCCATGGTGTCGGTGTTTCAGTTGTAAATGCCCTGTCTCAATGGCTTGAGGCAGAGGTGTATAGAGAAGGAAAGGTGTGGATGCAGAAGTATGAAAAGGGCAAACCCGTAACGCCAGTCTCGCCCTGTGGTGACACCGCCAAACACGGCACAACAATTCGCTTCAAGCCCGACCCGCTTATTTTCAAAGAGACTCAGTTTTCCTTTGATGTTGTGGCGAACAGGCTACGGGAACTGGCCTTCCTGAATCCGGGAACCAAAATAACATTCATAGACGAGAGGGAAAATAAAAAGCACGTCTTCTTTTATGAAGGGGGGTTAAAACAATTTGTTAAATTTCTGAATATAAGCAAGGATGTTTTATTTTCGGAGCCGATTTATATAAAAAGGCAGATGGGAGATATCTATATAGAGTTTGCCATACAATACAGCAAGGATTACTCCGAGAACCTGTTTTCGTTTGTCAACAACATAAAAACGATAGAGGGCGGAACTCATGTTGCGGGGTTTCGTTCCGCGCTGACGAGAGTGATAAATGATTATATAAAAAAGTACGATATGCTGAGGGATAAAGACATCTCAATAACGGGCGACGATGTGCGGGAAGGATTGGCGGCTATTATATCCGTCAAGGTGCCTAATCCTCAATTTGAGGGGCAGACGAAAACAAAACTTGGTAACTCTGAAATAGAAGGTTTTATGAAGTCCGCCACCGGGGAAAGTCTCGGCATTTTTTTTGAGGAGAATCCTTCAATAGCCAAGGGTATATGTCACAAAGCCATATCCGCCGCCGAAGCCAGAATAGCGGCGCGCAAAGCAAAGGATTTGGCGAGAAGAAAAGGAACGTTGACGGACTCCGGGCTTCCGGGCAAACTTGCGGACTGTCAGGAAAGAGACCCGAGAAAAAGCGAGCTTTTTATAGTTGAAGGCGATTCAGCAGGCGGCTCGGCAAAGCAGGCGCGCGACAGGGTTTTTCAGGCAGTACTTCCCCTGAGAGGGAAAATTCTGAATGTGGAAAAATCCCAGATTGTAAAGATAATTTCCAATGAACAAATAAGGACTCTTATTTCTGCCATTGGCACAGGGGTTGGCATGGGGGAAGACGGGTTTAATATCGAAAACCTCAGGTACCATAAAATAATTCTGATGGCTGACGCCGATGTGGACGGGCAGCATATCAGGACCCTTCTTCTGACCTTTTTTTACAGGCAAATGAGGCAATTGATAGAAGAGGGGCATATTTATATCGCCCAGCCTCCGCTTTATAAAATAAAAAAAGGGAAGAAGGAGTCTTATTTTGAAAACGACGAGATGTTGCAGGATTGGATGATAGACGAAGCGGCGCAAAGCGTGAAAGTGGTTAAAAACAACGCCAAAAAGATGGATGCAAAAGAGATTAAGGAGATACTCAAGCTTGTTTCTGTTTTTGACCTGACTCTGAAAAAAATGCTTACGAAAAATATTTCCTTTGAACAATTTTATGATTTTTATAAAAAGAACAGGGTTCCCCTTTACAGAATCGAATTAGAAGACGGCTCTTACAGATATTTTTTCAGCGACGATGAATGGCTGGAATACGAGGACGAATATGTAGAAAAAAGAAAGGAAAAACTTCGAAAAGAAACCGGAAAAGAGGAAATAGATTTGGAAGAGGAGGATATAGGCCCGGAGTTTCAGGCTCTTGGAGAATTTTCTAAGTTGAAGAATATTATGAGCGAAGTAAAACCCTTCGGTTATACCATAGATGATTTTATTGCAATGGAGGAAAAAAGAAAAAAGCCGTTGCTGACTTTTGTTGAAAACGAGCGGAAAAGACCAATTTACAGTCTCAGCGAATTTCTTGAAGCTGTTTTGAAGTTCGCTTCTAACGGAGTTACAGTGCAGAGATATAAGGGTCTCGGCGAGATGAATCCGGAGCAATTGTGGGAGACCACCATGGATCCCGTGAAAAGGAAGCTTTTAAAGGTGAGTTTGGAGGACCCGGAGGCGGCGGAGGCAATCTTCAGCACTCTTATGGGAGATAAGGTGGAACCGAGAAGAATTTTTATAGAGCAGAATGCCCTCGAGGCCAAGAATTTGGATATATAATTTATCAGGGAGAATATATATGTCTGGAAAAAACAAGAGCAGAGAATTTGACGAGGGCCTTTTTTCCAATATTCAGCCTAAGGCCATAACGGAAGAGATGAGGTCCTCTTACATAGAGTATTCAATGAGCGTGATAGTCGGAAGGGCCCTGCCGGATGTGAGAGACGGCTTGAAACCCGTTCATAGAAGAATACTTTACACCATGAACGATATGGGGCTCAAACATAATAAACCTTATAAAAAGTCCGCTCGCGTAGTCGGAGATGTTCTCGGCAAATATCATCCACACGGGGATATGGCTGTTTATGATTCTTTGGTGAGGATGGCTCAAAGTTTTTCCTTGAGGTATCCCTTGATTGAGGGGCAGGGAAATTTCGGCTCGGTGGATGGCGATCCGCCGGCTGCCATGCGCTATACCGAAGCGCGTCTATCCGCCATAGCAGAAGAAATGCTCGGTGACCTTGAGAAGGAAACGGTTAAATTTATTCCTAATTATGATGGGTCCCTTGTTGAGCCGGTGGTGTTGCCGGCGAAGATTCCGAATCTTCTTGTGAATGGCTCCAGCGGCATAGCCGTGGGAATGGCGACGAATATTCCGACGCATAATCTCGGGGAGGTCTGCGATGCCACCATTTCCTATATAAACAATCCGGAAATAACGCCAAGAGAATTAATGAGAATAATTAAAGGGCCCGACTTTCCAACAGGAGCCGTGATCAGGGGGAAAAAAGGAATTTTGAATTATTTTGAAACAGGGCGAGGCTCGGTCAAGATTCAGGCGAGAACCAACATAGAAGACATTAAGGGGAACAAACAGGCGATAATTGTTACAGAAATTCCCTATCAAGTTAACAAGGCGGCTTTGATAGAGGATATAGCCGACCTTGTGAAGAACAAGAAGGTGAGCGACATTTCCGATATCAGGGACGAGTCCGACAGGCGGGGCATGCGCATAGTCATAGAAGTCAAGAGAGACGGGAATGCGCAGGTTGTTTTGAATCAGCTTCTCAAGCACACCCAGCTTGAAACTTCTTTCGGGGTTATTTTGCTGGCGATAGTTGACGGAAGGCCGAAAGTTTTGAATGTCAGGGAACTTCTTGGGCAGTACGTAAAACACAGAAGAAGTATAATTTTCAGCCGGACGAAATACGATCTCAATAAAGCGTTGAGAAGAGCGCATATCCTGGAGGGCTTTCTCATCGCCATTAGAAACCTTGACGCTGTGGTCGAGTTGATAAAAAAGTCAAAAGACGCCCATGAAGCGAAGATTAAATTAGTGCAACAATTTAAGTTGACAGAGATTCAGGCACAAGCTGTTCTGGATATGCGCCTTCATCAGCTCACCCGGCTTGAGGCAGGTCAGATAAAGGAAGAACACGCCGCGCTCTTAAAACTTATAGAGGAATTAAAAAACATACTCAAGGATCCAAAAAGGATTTTAAAGATCATAGTAAAGGAGCTGGAAGAGATAAAGAAAAAGTACGTGGGCAAAAGGAAGACGGAGATAACGACAGAGGCGGAAGAGCTTTCGCTGGAAGACCTGATCCCGAAAGAGAATGTGGTAATAACCCTTTCGCATTCGGGGTACATAAAAAGGATTCCGGTAAACACATACAGGCTGCAGAACAGGGGGGGCAAAGGCGTTATCGGCTCCGACCTGAAGGAAAATGACTTTATAGAAAAGCTTTTCGTAACTTCCAGCCATGCCACTATACTCTTTTTTACGACCCGTGGAAAAGTTTATTCTCTGAAAGGGTACGAAATACCGGAAGGAATGAGAACCTCTCGCGGAAAGGCGATAGTGAACTTAATTCAAACGATAAAAGATGAAAAGATAACTTCTGTGCTTGCTGTGGATTCTTTCAAAGAGACGGAGGGGAGAGAAACATATCTCATAATGTGCACAAGAAAAGGCAAAATAAAAAAGACCCCGATTCTGGCCTTTTCGAATATAAGAAGAACCGGAATAGCGGCAATAAGTCTTGAAGATGGGGACATTCTCACAAGCGTTGAGAAAACGGATGGAAATTGCGAGATAATCATAGGGACCAAAAATGGAATGTCTATACGCTTCCCGGAAAAAGAAATAAGACCCATGGGAAGAACTGCCATGGGAGTTATGGGAATACGGCTGGCGAAGGATGACCAGGTGGTTGGGATGGAAGTGGCGGCTCCCGACACAAAGAAAACCCTTCTTACCGTTTGTAAAAACGGTTACGGCAAGAGGACAAGTCTTGAGGAATACCGGAACCAACACAGGGGTGGAAAGGGAATAATAACTATAAAAGCGAATGCCAGAAACGGCCTGGGTGTTGGCCTGTACCTTGTTACAGATAAGGACCATTTAATGGTGATGACCGAGAAAGGGAAGATAATAAGGCTCAGTTGTAAAACCATACGGGTTATTTCCAGAAACACCCAGGGGGTAAAGCTTGTCAAAATGGATGAAGGCGATAGGATAGCCAATGTGGAGCCGTTTGTTGACGAGGAATCGGAAAAGAAGATTTAAAGTTCCACACACACCTTTTGTTATAGAATAATACCCGGCGCAACGAAGACGGTTGCTTTTACTATGCGAATTCTTTTTTCTACAATATAGAGGATGGAAGATACCGCCAGGGCAAAGGTGCTTTTGCTGGACACTTCAGAAGAGAACATCTCGTCTTTGAGTAAAATCCTCAGGAGCAAAAATTATGATATTCGTTCTTCCTCGACACGGGAAGAGGCGATAGATTTCATCCAGAAGTGGAAGCCGGACCTGGTTATTTTGAATATATTTGTAAAGAGTTTAGACCCACTGAGCTTTATTTCTGAACTTCGGGAAAATCCGTTTACGGCCAATCAGAAAATAATAATACTTTCCCAGAGCAGAAAGATAGAAAACATCACCGGACCATCCCCGAAAGTAAGAGGATATCTTACCAAGCCGCTTGATTTTGAGAAACTTAAAAATATTATCTCCGAAATAACTGAGGACGCCAGAGGAAGGAAAATCAGGGTGATGGTCGCGGACGACGATGAGGAATTCTGCGAACTTGTCAGGATGTTTCTTGTTTCAAATCTTTACGAACCGATTATTGTCACAAATCCGCTTAAAATAATTCACGAAGTGAAAGTCAGCAAGCCGGATGTTCTGCTGTTGGACATAACCATGCCGAAAAAGGACGGCTTTGAGATTCTTGACGAGCTTCAGGACGAAATGGAAACCGCCAGGGTGCCCATAGTGATATTAAGCGCTCTGTCGCTGGAAAAATACCAGGAAAGAGGCATTTTAACCGGACTACCCGAAATGATATTTAAAGAATATCCAGGCAAGTTGATACTGGAAATCGTGGAGAAACAAATCTCGGGCAGTTTGCAGGAAAGCGGGGGAAAAAGAAAACAGGAAATCAAACCTTGTGTGCTTCTGGCGGACGATCAAACTGAGTTGCTCATACTGATGAAAGAGCGTCTCGAGGAGGAAGGCTTTAATGTGGTAGCCGCGGCCGATGGAGAGGAGGCTCTTCAGATGGTTTTCCAGCATCATCCGGATATAGCGGTCTTAGACTACAACATGCCTTTTAAGGACGGACTAAAGATAGCGCAGGAACTGAAAGACAATCCGCTGTTTGCCCATATTCCCATAATAATAGTTACCGGCGAAGGAAAACGGGATGTAAAAATCAAAGGATTGAGCATGGGAATAGACGATTATCTTGTGAAACCGGTTGACACGGATGAACTCGTCGCCAGGATAAGGATGATACTTAAGCGAAATAAGCAGGTGCTTGATACGAACCCTCTTTCAAAACTTCCAGGCAACCCGTCCATACAGGCGAGAATTGAGCGCGAAATCGCCCGGAAAAGCACTTTTGCTGTTTTGTACCTGGACCTAAACAATTTCAAAGCGTACAATGACGCCTATGGTTTTGAAGCGGGAGATTATGTTATAAAAACCACGGCCAATCTGTTGGTAAAGCTGACGATACAAAATGAAAACACTGAAGATTTTATAGGGCATATAGGAGGGGACGATTTTATAATAATAACATCGTTTGAAAGGGCTGAATTCCTTTGCAAAAGAATAACAGGAGCTTTTGACGAGATTTCCCCATCATTTTACAATGAGCGCGACAGAAAGTCTGGTTACATAATTTCGACCGACAGGCAGGGAAATGTAAAAAAGTTTCCCTTTTTGTCAATTTCCATAGGCGTCGTTCACAACAGTCTTAAACCCCTTACTTCCTTCGCTCAAATCAGCAATATAGGGGCAGAGCTCAAGAAGGTTGCAAAGAGAGAAGAGAAAAGCGCCTATTTCTTTGACAGGAGAAAAGACTGAGAATTTCCGCCCCCCCGGGACCCTGCCGCCCGGCAGCCGTCGGATTGAAAGGCTTTTTCGGGTAAAAATAGGCAAAATCGAGGGCTTACTGCCGAAGCTGAGGTGGGTCTTTTGACCTATTGCCGATTAAAGCCTTCGGACCTTGCTTCCTTGATTTTTGTCAAGTATAACATAATCAAGGAGAAAAAATGAAATTTGCAGCTCTTACATATCTTTTCCTGTTTTTGCTGCCACCGCATATTCTGGCGCAAGATTATTCCGGATATGGTGGAGAAGTTATCCCCATTTCCGTTTATGGGGAAGATGACAGGAAGGATTATTTTGAAACAAGCCGCGCTATGCAGTCTTTCGCAAATTCAACAGTGGCGTTGTTTAAGGGCAAGGATTTAAGATTTAATAAATCCAAATCAGTCTATGAAATCACTCCCGTGAAGTTGGGGGAAAAATTCAACCTTGAGGCAGAACAAAGATTTTATAATCAGCCGGCGATTTCGTTTTGCTCGGGCGCCCTGGTGGGTGATGACCTCATTCTCACTGCCGGTCATTGCGTCAGGGATGACACGGTGAATTCTTCCATGGGCGTTTATTGCAAAGATATGAAAATCGTCTTCGGCTATGCCGTAAAGAAAAAGGGAGAAAAATTTGAATCCTTTCCGATGCAAGAGGTATTTTTCTGTTCAAAAGTACTTTTTCATAAGTATAGTCGAAAGAATGGTGATTATGCCGTAATCAAGCTGGACAGAAAGGCCTCAAAGCACATTCCCCTTGCCGTAAACAGGAGGCAAAATCTCAGGAAGGGAAGCAAACTGTTTGTTATCGGTTATCCCAGCGGATTGCCGGTGAAAATAGCGGACAACGCGCAAGTGAGAGACATTGGAGAAGGGACCCCGTTTTTTAAGGCGGATCTGGACACCTTTCGTGGCAATTCCGGAAGCCCCGTTTTTAACGCGGAAACCTTCCTGATAGAAGGAATTCTTTCGGATGGTGGAAAGGATTATCAATACACCATTGACACTCCCGAGGGAGCGAGAACAATTTACGACCCGCGCCTTCCCTTTGCTTATAATAAGGGCAGGGTGTTTGTTTATGAGCAGGACAAGGGACCCGGGGAGCTTGTAACCAAAATATCAGTCGTTGAAAACCGGTTGGGCGTAACGCGACTTGAAAAAGCTTTTGAAGAAATGCGCAGGCAAAAGATAGATTTACGTCGCGAGCTTGAAGAACTTCATCTTATTGAACCAAACGAGAATTTTAAAGTGGAACCCGCGATTTACCACCCGCCTCCTGAGCCGCGTGCGCCGAGAGTGTATGAAATATAAAACTGGTTTCGCCTTATCACAGGGAAAACAAAAAACGCCGCAAGCTTTAATTGCGGCGTTTTTTAAAAAACAAGATTTTACTTCGCGTGCTTGCCAATAAATTTGGCTAATTCAAACATGGTCACTTGTTTTTTGCCTCCGAAAAACTTCTTGAGTTTTTCGTCTGCATTTATCATTCTTTTGTTCTTTTTGTCCTGAAGCCCGTGCTTTTTAATATAGGACCAAAGCTTTTTGACTATCTCAGTTCTCGGCATCGCCTTGTTTCCGACTATGTCGGCGAGCACCGTATCCGGAGTCATCGGCTTCATGAACTTTGAGTTTGCTTTTGCTGCTGGCATTTTACTTCCTCCTTGGATAATGTAAATGTCCTTCCTTACATATTACCATATTTTGAGGAGGATTTTGTCAATAAGGTCAAATTATGCTTCCCGGTTTTTGGAAGCGTTCCTTTTCTTTTGCCGTTTCAAGGGTAATTCTCAGCCAAAGATTTGGATTAGAAAGGCGCGGGTCGGAATCGAACCGACGTATAGCAGTTTTGCAGACTGCCGCCTTACCACTTGGCTACCGCGCCACCCAACTCTCACATATATAATACTAAACTTGATTTTTCAAGAAAAGAAGAATGCCCAAAAACCAATCCGCGATGTGTTTTGAAGCAAATCAATATACCGAAGGCAGAGCTGCAAGAACATATCCCGGGGTGTTTGCTCCTAATACGATAATGCGATACCGGGCCTTTTGTCCTATTTTTTTAAAGGTCCTTTGCCTCTTATGGAAAAGCGCAGATAACTGATATCATATTACTTGAAGCATGAAATTCTTTTTTCCACTGATTCTCCTTACGTTTCTGGGTATGCCTGCCATTAAGGCGGAACTTTTTTCCTTTAGTATTTCGGACAAGGGCGCATCCTCTGCCGATATTTATTTTAATTTGTCTCAGGACAATTTGCCCCTGTCAATGCCGGAAGAAATGGCATTTTACATTAAGCACAGGGCCCGGCACATAAAAGGCGCTTTTCTTTTCAATCCATTTGATGAAAAAAACAAAAAATTTTCTTCGATAATGGACATTCCGTATATTTCCATAGTTCTCAAAGAGTCAGATGACCAGAAAGTGGACCCCGCCTTGGTGCTTGCGTTAATTCAGAAAGAGTCGAGTTTTGACAAGAACGCCTACAGCAGAAACGGTGCCGTGGGGCTTATGCAGATTCTTCCTTCCACAGCAAGATGGCTTGGCTTGAAAAACCCGCGGCTACTTTGGAGACCAGAAGTTAACATAAGGTACGGAATAAAATATATCAGAGTTTTGGCAAAAATGTTTTCAAAGAGGAGCTTGTCCCGCCTTGAAAAAGAAGATATTAAAAAAACTGATATAATCAATATTCTGGCCGCCTACAATGCCGGACCCGGGAACGTTAAAAAATACGGTGGCGTTCCGCCTTTTCCCGAAACAAGAAACCATGTTTACTTCACCGGAATGTATTTTCTCCAATATAAAGACCTACTTTTGAATGCACCTTACCCCTTTGCCCATAGGGGGCACCCTTTTCTGCTTCCGTCCTGACGCCTTTCTTTTTATCTGCCGGGTAATGTTTTTCAGAAAGCGGCTTTTTATATATAATTAAGGGATATATGAAACGTAAAAAATCTTACTGTATCGGTTTCCTGGCGTTCTTGTTCCTTGCCCCATGGCTTCGGGCTGAAATCCTGTATTTGAGCGACGGAACCGTCCTGCGCGGCGAGATAACAGGGGAAATGGAGGGCGCAATTCTCCTCGAGACAAAGTATGGTTCCCTGACCATCGGCAAGGAAGATATAATAAAGATGGAGAAAGAAAAAAAGCCCGGTTCGGGGCCGGTTATTTCCACACATACCTTTAAAACGGTAAAAACAAGTTCGGGTGAAATTTGCGAAATTTATATGAAGAAAGGAGTGGTAGTGGCGACAAAAACTTTCCTTTTGAACGGAGGCGTCAGGATAGAGGGAGACATGGAAGATGCCGTATATACGCAGTACTATGAAGATGGTTCTCCAAAAATCGAGATGGAAATCAAAGATGGCAAAAGAAACGGAGTATTTAAAACGTATTTTCCGGGCCAAATCCTTGAAAGCAAAACTCAGTACAAAGACGGGCGATTGGATGGAAAACTGGAAATTTACGGCAAAGGCGGAAAAATCGTGCTTGAACAAAACTTCAAAAATTCCCTTCCCGATGGATATTTCAGGATGTACGACGAAGACGGAAACGTAAAATCCGAGGAGTATTATGTTCAGGGGGTTCTTGCAGGCGCGCCTTCCGCTCAAGAAGCGGGCGCAAAGAAGGCAACGGAAGAAAAAAGCGAAAAAGTGCAGCAACCGCCCCTTTCGTCTCTTATAACTGCTAAAAGAATGAATCTGGCGCGGGGAGAGAGGTATCTTTTTTATCAGAACGACAAGTATATTGGCAAACTGATTCTGGACAAGCGGTTTAATGTCATTTCAAAAAGCGGGAAAATTCCGGACGGAATAGTAAACTCATATTCCGCCGACGGGGAGATAGAAAGGTCCATCACCTTTATTTCAAACAATCCGATTTACATCAGGATTTACTCCGACGGGCGGGTCAAGGAGGAATATTCCTATATGAAGGACCGGGCGATTAAGAAAAAATAAGCGTTAATTTAATCCTGTCTCTTATACACATCTGACGCTGCCGACGAATTAGACGGTGTAGATCTCGGTGGTCGCCGTATCATT
>CALEIX010000204.1 GCA_937898825.1 uncultured Elusimicrobia bacterium
ATAAAAAGAGGTTTTACCATTTTGACCCCTGACATTTCTATTTGCCGCAACCATGACATTTTAAAAAAATTTCTACAGAGCGAACGCGCCCGTAGCGCAAGCGCGATATTATATGGTAAAATACCTGGCATACCCCGTTGAAAAATGAAGTTCTTTAACAACCCGGGAGCGGCAGTAGATGGAAAAGAGCCAATAACTTTCTTCGACGGGGAAACACATCCATAAGGAGGAATAAATAATGAAGAAAATGTTTTTGTCAATTTTATGTTTTGCTTTTGCGTCAATGACCCATGGTGAACAGTGGCAGGTGATTGGCACAAGAGCCATGGGAATGGGCGGAGCTTTCGTGGGAATGGCAAAGGGCCCGATAGCTCAATATTGGAATCCGGCGGGTCTCTATCAGGAAAGCAATATATCCGGGCTGGATGTGCCAGTTGGAGCGAACATCGAATTTACCGGCAACATAATGGAAAATGCAAGCGCCATAGGCGAGCTTGCCGACAAATACTCTGCCATTCAAAGCGCGCAAACAAGCGGCGGTGCCATAGATGCCGACAAAATGGCGGCTTTTGTTAAAACCCTTGCCCTTCTTGAAGACATGAACGAACCCGGCAAAGGGGCACTGGCTGAATTTGCGGCAGGGGCAAATTTGAAACTTTCAAAAATAGCCGTTTCAATAAATAATTTTACATCGGCCGGGGCAAATCCTTTTGTGGATACGACAAATATTGGACTTGGCGAGGCGGGAGCATCATTAATAGGTATTAAGTTTGACGGCGCGGGTACCACCGGTGCAAATAGCACAGTTATAGATAATAATGCTTACGACACCGCACAAAGCACTTTAAAAATCGCGTTAGATTCCTTGTCTACTTCCGTCGATGGAATTATCACCATTGTTTGTGGTACTGATAATTCTTGCGCCTCACAGGATGGAACAATAACAACCAATAGTGATTTGGCGAATGCCTTAGTTAATTACGCCAATGCCAATGGGATATCACCTGACACTGTGATTAATGCTGCCAATACTATTACACAATACTCCAATGAAACAAAAGGAATCATCGATACTATCATTGCTAAAGGCGGAGGTGACTACACAAACAACACATCAAATCTCACGATTGAAGGCGCTTCTTTTACAGAAATCGCGTTTGGCATGGCGAAACCTTTTCTTGTAGACGGGCTCACAGTCGGCGGGAACGTAAAACTCGTGAACGGAAGAATCGCCTATACATCCTTTACATTCCTTTCTGAACAATCGGGAACAACGGACGCTTTTGACGATTTTTTTGACGACACTAAAGGAAGCTGGAAACCCGCAATTGACCTTGGTTTTATGTGGGATATAAACAAAAAATGGAAACTTCCGATGAACCCGAGAGCCGGACTCGTGATAAGAAACCTTAATGCCCCGAAATTTGACAAGCCTGACGCGGTTGGCGGTCAATATCAACTGGACAGGCAAATTAGATTCGGATTTGCCATAAGCCCCGCCAATTTCTGGCACGTGGCGCTGGATATGGATATTACAAAGAACGACACTCCGGTTGACGGATTTAAGTCCAGACAAATGGCCCTGGGCACGGAAATAAACATATTCAACAGACCATCCATAAACATACCTCTAAGAGCCGGCTTGATGAAAAACCTGGCCGAATCGGACTCCAAGGTGTCGTATACACTGGGTTTCGGAATAAACCTGATTCACCTTCACATAGATGTCGCCGGCGTTGTAAGTTCCGACAAAACCGAAATTGAAGGGGAGGATATTCCCAGAAAATTCGGAGGTTCGGCAAGCATAGGACTTCTGTTCTGACAACCTACCCATTGCAAACCCGCATTGCAATTGCAAACTGTTTTGCAATGCGGGTTTATGTTTGTTAAAATTTAATAGAATTGTTGACGCATTTCAATGGAAGACGAAAGCAAAAACACAAGTTACACCGACTTCATCATCCACTCCCTTGAAGAAATATCCTTAAAAGAGCAATTCATTATATTTTACAGCGTTATAAAATGGACCTTCCTTGCCACCGTAATAGGCGCAATCGTGGGCGCGGCTACATCCTTTTTCCTGAAATTCTTGTCAGCGGCTTCTCTCACCGCCATAAAACACAAGTATTATTACCTCGCTCTCCCTCTCGTTTTTTATTTCAATTACCTCCTGGTAAAAGCGGTTCCGGAGATAGAAGGTCACGGAACCGAAAAAGTGATAGAGGCAATTCACAAGGAAAACGGCAAGATTAGATGGCAGGTGGTGCCTCTTAAATTGATAACCACAATACTTACGCTCGCCTTTGGCGGATCCGCGGGCAAAGAGGGACCGTGCGCACAGATAGGAGGGGGCATAGCATCCATCTTCTCCGGTATGGCAAGACTATCTCCCTTAGACAGGAAAAAACTCGTCATCTGCGGAATCAGCGGCGGGTTTGCCGCAGTATTCGGCACTCCAATAGCGGGGGCCATTTTCGGGGTGGAGGTTTTGTTTGTGGGAACGGTCTTATACGACGTTCTTCTGCCGTCATTCGTGGCCGGAATTACTTCCTATCAGGTGTCCCGTTTCCTGGGAACAGAGTATTTTCACTTCCAGATCAACGCCGTGCCGACTTTTAGCGAGGGTTTTTTCGCGAAAATAATCATAGCGGGGCTTTTCTTCGGAATCTGCTCCTTCCTGCTGATAGAATTTATGCAATTCTTTACTGCACTGGCCAAAAAAATAAAAGATAACAGGAGACCTTTCGTGGGTGGTCTGGCCATAATACTTCTGACAATGATATTTTCAGAAAAATATTTGGGCCTGGGCATACCGGTTATAGAAAGTTCCCTGAACGGGCAGATGAACATGTGGTACGATTTTTTGCTGAAAATCATTTTCACCAGCATAACGCTAAGCTTCCTGGGCAGCGGAGGGATAGTCACGCCCATCTTTTTCATAGGCGCCACAAGCGGAACTCTTTTCGCCGATTTGCTGGGATTGAACCGTCAAATTTTCGCCGCCATAGGCCTTGTGAGTCTGGTCAGCGGGGCAGCCAACACCCCGATAGCAGCAAGCATTATGGCGATTGAAATGTTCGGCAAAGACATAGCTCCCTTTGCCACCATTACCTGCGTAGTAAGTTTTTTAATTACCGGATACAGGAGCGTTTACCCTTCACAGATAATATCAAGCGATAAATGCGAACTGGTGAAATCCGCCATAGGAAAAACCATAGTCAATGTCCATCCCGAGGTGGCCGAAGACGAGGTCCAAAAAACGCTTATAGGCGACACCAGAAATTTCGCGCAAACACTGAAATCAAAGATAAACTTCATTGAGGATTTCATGAACTTTTACAAAAAACGCGGAAAGAAAAAACAGGATTAAGCGAAATCTGAAAACAACTCTTTAATCTTTCTTTTTTCCTCTTCCTTAAAAAAACCGCCCAGCCACAATGCCGCGGGGTAAATCAACAGGGCCGCGCCGCAGAGCCACAAGCGCAGCGCTCCAGAAATAAAATAAGGCGAAAAAAGAAGCAGCGAAAGCGAAAAAACGGCTAATATCCTTTTCCATTCATATTCGGCAGAATAAACCTTTCTGGAAACTATACAGGCGGCAAAAGCCATGACAGCATACGAAAAAAGCACAGCACAGGCCGCACCAATCATTCCGAAAAGCGGAATGAGAAAAAGATTAAGCAAAATATTCACAAAGGCGCCCATAAAAGAAATGTTCATTATCCATTTTGTCTTCTTGCGTATTATTATTCCTGCAAGGAAATTAACATACATGCCATTAAAAAGATATGCCGCCAGCACAATGGGCACGATATTCAAGCCCACCCAGTAATCGGGATGTATAAGAAAAGTTTTGCCTATCTCTATTTTTACTACATCGGATATAAAGAAAGAAACGGCTAAAAAAATCCACGAAGCGGTAAAAACAAAGTAAGTGAGAACCCTGCCGAAAATTTTAGGCGCCCGGGGGTCGCTGGCTCTTTCGATAAAGAAAGGACGCCATGCCTGATCAAACATGGTCACAAAAAGCATCATGAAAATTCCAAGTTTGTAATTCGCCTGATAAACACCAACGGCGCCTTCGCCCATAAATTTTAAAATCAGGGGCCTGTCTATCACCCTTACTGCCATGGCCCCGAGCCCGGCGGGCAGCAGGGGAAGAGCAAAAAGGGCAAGTTTTTTAAACGAAGAAAATCTGAAGCATCCCCGCATCTTGCGGAAAAAAATGCGCGAGATTAAAATCAAGCCGGCAAACGAGGCGACTGCGTTCGCCAAAAAAACTCCCTCCGCCTTCATCCCCATCTGCGCTATAAAAAATACATTTCCCGCTATGTTGACGACTATCACAAAAATCTTTACGAAAACGTAATAGAACGCTCTATGTTCCATTCTGAGATCGGCAAAACCCACCGCTGAAAAAGCGTCTATCAAAAGAATAAACGCGCAGTAATTAATCAAATCCGCATTTTCCGCCTTTATCCCGGAAATCTCAGATAAGAAATTGCCGTTGAAAATCAAAATCAAACTTAAAATCGCTCCAACCGCAAGCACGGAAATCGACGAAGCAAAAAAGGAATTTTTATCCTCTTTGAAATATCTCATATACGCCTGGTCCATACCGCAGTAATAAAGTATGTTAAGAAAAGCCATATATGAAAACACGGCGGCGACAATTCCGTAATCCGAGGTGGACAAATAATGCGTGTAAAAAGGCAGGAGCAAAAAATTCAGCATCCTGGCAACTACGCTGGACGTTCCGTAAATCATGGATTCTTTGCCAAGAGTCTTTATGTCTTTCAACATAAACAATAGTTTATCAAATCAGAAGCGTGCGGCAGAAGCGACCCTCGTTCGCTCATCAGAAATGTCTCCGCCAAACGAACGGCAGCTTGTTCCGCCACTACCCTCCATTACTGCTTTGGAGGGCAGGCTGCGACGGCGGACGGGCCGCCTCAGGCGGATAAACAATCCATAAAAGATGTAGCCGCGCGCCCCTGGCGCGCCTAAATCGCTCTCACGACAAATACGTAGATACGTAAATATGTTGATATGATGATACGTAGATACGAGATATATTAGCTCGCCCCGTTAGAAATCCCGACTGTAGGAACAGTCGCTTTCAGCGACTTACTTCTAACGGGGCGAGCAGATACAACTTTATCCCTTATCCTTTCCTGCCGTCCATCCGTCCAGCCGCTATTTTAGCAGAGCTCCGCTCTGCAGCTACAACCGACTCCCGACTCCTGACTCTTGACTCCTGACTCCTGACTCCTGACTCTTGACTCCTGACTCTTGACTCCTGACTCTTGACTCCTGACTCTTGACTCCTGACTCTTGACTCC
>CALEIX010000205.1 GCA_937898825.1 uncultured Elusimicrobia bacterium
GGAAATTGAAGTCAGCGAAGTGACCGAACCCCCCGCTCCGTCGCCGCCGCCCGAACCCGGAAAAATCACCCGCGCCGCCATGAGATGGTTCTTCCGCCGGGTGGACATGTTCGGCCTCGCCCGCTCTTTTGTCTCCGGGGCCCGTGCGGTCGGGGCGGCGTAATTGATGCCACCTTCCGTGGGCCTGCGACATATAAGTGGGGCAAGCGTAACGCCGGCGTCCTCGCCGGCAGGGAAAGTGCCGCCGAGACGGCGGCGTTACAATGTATACAGCCGATAAAAAATTTTGAAACCCACTTTTATGTCGCACCAAGGTTCCCGGATAATGGGACAGGTCTTTTTCTCACCTTGACCGCTCCCGGGGGTTAGGAAAGATATGCTCATCACCCCAAAGGTGATAGCCGGTCTCCGGTCTTTTTTTCACCCACAGCCCCCTGCGGTCAAGGTGAGCTGCGCTTACGGGGAATATTTAAGTCATTAAGCGGGAATCTTGGTGTCGCAGACCCACCTGCCGTTTATCATGCGGGTTGCGATAAAGTACTGTACAATATGAACCAATATGCTTTGGGGATGGAGTCCCCCTCATAATTGCCCCGGCCAGGCTGATGACTCCTGCCGTGTTATCGCACATAAAAGTATAAAGAAGCCACACGGGATTTTTCGCTTACCCGTATGCAGGTGCCGGGTCGGGTGTGGTTATAAGGATGACCGGGTTTTGTTCCCAAAAATAGGACTGGTTGCTTTAGCAGGTGCTTTGGGGACGATAGCGCGTTACGGATTGACCGGGGTAGTTCATAGGATTAACGGCGCTTCTTTTCCCTGGGGTACCTTGGCGGTCAACGTAACCGGCTGTTTTTTAGCCGGATTCCTGTGGGCGCTGTTTCAGAACCGTTGGCCGGTTTCCGGTGAAACGCGGATGATTGTGCTGGTAGGTTTTACGGGAGCCTTCACGACTTTCTCGACTTACATTCTGGAGTCCGGTGAGCTTGTGCGCTCTGCGGAGTGGATGTACTCAATATTCAACGTCGCATCGCACAATATCCTGGGCTTCGTCGCCTTGTTCGTCGGGTTGGCCGCAGGAAGTATGTTCTGAAAGGAGAGGTTTGGCGATGAAACTTCCTTCGGAGGCGCTTCTTTTGCGTATTTTTATCGGTGAAAGCGATAAGGTTGACGGGAAACCCCTTTATGAGGTTATCGTTGAAGACGCGCGAAAAAGAGGCATGGCGGGGGCAACGGTGCTCAGGGGATTCACCGGATTCGGGGCCAACAGCAGAATACACACTTCCAAAGTTCTGCGTTTGTCGGAAGATTTGCCCGTCGTGATTGAAATAGTGGATACTGAGGAAAAGATAGAGCCGTTTCTGGCGCAATTGGACGGGATGATACATGAAGGGCTTGTCACATTGGAGAAGGTGCGCGTTATCGTCTACAGGCACAATTCAACCGGAAGTCCCCGAACTTGAATCTCAAACGATGCTGCCACGGAAATAATTTTTTCTCCGGTATTCACACTCTCCTATGGAT
>CALEIX010000206.1 GCA_937898825.1 uncultured Elusimicrobia bacterium
GGCAGCGTCAGATGTGTATAAGAGACAGGCATTACTTCCAGTATAAGTTTCATAAATTCCGGACGCAAAGCGTATTTAGAAGCAATCTTTTTCATACCATTCATGCTTTTTATTACCTTTAAAACCTCCATTGGATTGGAAGCACTTCCTTTCGCGAATGCTTTCTTAAAATTCGGATCCTTCTTCAAGTCATTTATTATCTCCTGCACAATGGGACGATTGGCATATTTCTTCATGGCGCTGGAAAGTTTTTGGGAGTCCACTCTTTGAACGCTTTCAATTATGTCTCCTCCCCTTAAACTTCCCACCGGATAGACAAAAGAAGTGGATTTTTTAATCAGAATTCGATTGGACGAAGTGATTTGCTGCCCAGAAGATGAGAATAAAGGCTGAAACTTGCTTCGCTTTTGAACAGCGGGCTCTACGGGTTCCATTATCTGAGTCATCGCTTCCCGCATCATTGAAACCTGAGTATACAGTCTGTAAATTATATACCCCCCCACAGAAATCAAGCATACAAGCAAAAAAACCGAAACTTTTATCAAAAAAGACGTTAAAAAACTTTTTTTCCCACTTTGCTTGCCTTCCGCTTTGGCACCTGAAAGGTTTTCATTTTCTTCGGTCATTTAAAGTTAGCGTCTAATTGACTTAAATTCATCAAATTGATAAACTTATTTTACTAAAAAAGCTTCTATGAAAAAAAGATGCCCTCATCGTCTAGAGGCCTAGGACGCCGCCCTTTCAAGGCGGAAATCAGGGGTTCGAATCCCCTTGGGGGCGCAAGCAGTTCTTGTTTTGCTATCCGATAACGTCTTGTATTCACTTCGTGAATACAACATTTCAAAATGAAGATTGCAAAGTGCAAATTGCAAAGTCATTCTCTCCTTCCTTTAAATCGCTTCTATTTTGCATTTTTCAATTTGCGTTCTGCATTCTGTATTGAGCCATCGCGCTTAATACATGGGTTTTCGCCAGTACGGCGAATCCGCCAAACGAACGGCAGTCTGTCCGCCGATGCTGCGTGGCGGGACCTGTCCGCCTCAGGCGGAGACAGGCAGATACATCGGCGCAGGAGTGTTTTGGGCGGCCGTAGCGTGGGGCGATTTGTTTCCGCGTGGGGTTTTTTGTCATAAGTCCCAGCGCCACGAAAAAACAAGTCTTTCGATAGGTTTTGTTTTTCACCCTTTCCTCTTTCTAATGCCACTTCCCAGAACCAAGGAAAAAATAAAAACCGACAAAACTCCTGAAATTCCGGCAACGGAAGATGATAATTTTTCATTTTTGACAAGAGGAATGGAATAATCCGGCATTGGAGAATTTAAAATACTTTTTTCTAACTTTATGAATCCATATTCCTTTGCCACTTTTTCAAGTCCGTCAGGTCGGGCAGAGGCGATAAACGAAACTGCCGCAAGAAAACCAGCAAACCCCAAACTGAAAACGATTTCTTTTTTTTTCACAATATTCCTTCCGGATCAAATGCTATGTCCGGTCTAACATTAAAAACAAACGAAAGAGTCATTGAGGTTATCAGCGCCTCACCAATGCCTATAAAGGTATGAACGAAAAGCATTGCCGGAAGGACAGCGGCAAGCGGAGCGGTTCCGGAAAGTGCCAGTTCAAAAGAACAGGCTAATGCAGCAATGACTACTGAAAGCCATGAAGCTAACGCCACAGCCGCTATTCTCCTTTTTTTGCCAAGATGTTTAAGCAGAAAAGAATATAGGAAATAGGAAACGAAAGAACCTATAAATGCCATGTTAAAAATATTGGCTCCCAAAGCGGTCACTCCTCCGTCCTGAAAAACAAGACACTGAATAACGAGAACAATGACTATGCTTAAAAAACCCAAATAGGGGCCCAGAATGACCGCTGCCAACGTCCCGCCTATTAAATGTCCGCTGCTGCCTCCCACAACGGGAAAATTGAGCATTTGCGCCGCAAAAATGAAGGAGGAAACAACACCGAGAAGGGGAATTGTTTTATTCTCGTTTTTGACCGATGCCTTTTTTGATGTTGCCCATACGGCGGCTGCGGAAAAAATCCATGCAGGAGCAAAAACCTCAGCACCCAGGAAACCATCAGGTATATGCATGTGGCCCTTCCTTTAATCACACCTTTATTATAAAAATAACACGAATCCGCAAAAAAAACCGACTTTATTTTTTACAAGACAAAGAAACGCTCAAAGTTTTATGATAAACCCCTTTCACGGAACCGAGACCGTCTGCCAGTTCTTTTATTCTTTTGTATCGGCCTTTAACCGCTATTATTTCCAAACAATTATCGTGATTCAAATGTATATGTTGGCTGGATATTATTATATCGCCATAACTATGCTGAAGATCCGTTATCCTATCAAGAAGTTCGCGTTTGTGATGATTGTAAACTATGGTTATAGCGCCGGCTATAAAGGAATTGGGTTTTTTGCTTTCGTCGGATATAAATTCCTTGTTTATCAAATCAACTATCGCTTTTGAGCGATTCGTATATTTTCGGTTTCTTATATACTCATCGAACCTCTCGAGAAGTTCGGCAGGCATGGATATTCCAAATCTTCTGAGTTTTTTCATAACATCCTCTTAAAAAGGATAGCACTTTTCCCTTAAAAAAATCAACTATCCACGTTAAAAACATCTCTCCCAACGCTTAAAAGAATCCTTACCTCATTTTTCAAATCACCGCACAGGAAATACAATGGGAAACGCAATTATACAAATCTATCGGGGTAGAATCCAGTTTCTGTAGGAGTTCCATACATATTGGACTTGTTGAAAGAAGGTACAGATATTTATTAAAGTATTGAAAATGGATTTGAAGACAAGGTTTGCGGCGGTAATTCTGACAATCATTTTGCTTGCCGCGGCTTCGCTGAAAGCGGATGAGTCGCTGAAAGAAGCGCACGAATTCCTGCTCGCCGCAAACCCCGACGCCCTTTTAAAATACGAGGAAACGCTTAAAAAAAGCGCCGATCCATCCCTTGCCGCTGAATACGCTTACGCGCTGGCGTATTTCGGTCTCGGCGAAAGCGCCCTTTTCAACATTGACAGGGCGCTCATAATGTCGCCCGCAAATCCCGCCGTCCGTTTCTATTTGTCTGAAATACTCAAAGTGGCCGGCATCGAAGACACCGGGGAAATAGCTGCCTGCGGCCGTCCTAAGTGGCTGAAAAGACCGCTTGCGCTTGAGTCTCTGAAACTTGCCTTCGATTATGGGGAAGAGGAGAATTTCTTCGATGATGTCAATTTATTGATGTCGCAGAAGCGTTACGCGGAAGCGGCGGCTCTTTTCGCCCGGGCTCCCTCCGAATTCAGAAAAAAAGCGCGTTTTTGGCGCGGCTGGGCCATAACTCTGGATAAATTGGGGGCGCAGAAAAGTGCGGCGGCGAAAGTGGAAAAAGACATTGAACTGAGCAAAAACCAAGTGCACAAAGAGACAGCGCGAAGGTATGCGGAAGAACTTTTAAGCAGGCCTTCTGCCGGCTGCGCGGGAAAACCGAAAAAGAGACTCAAAGGCAGATATCTGGCTTATCTGGGCGGGAACATAAGCGGCGGAGACGGACGGACGGTTTACAATGCGAACATGCGCCTTGGAAAATTCATAAGCGAAAGAATGGATATCTCGGCCAACCTTGGCTACACCGGAGGCTATGCCTCTGGCGACTACAACGGCATTACTATCGGCGCGGCTGCAAGGTGCAATGCGCCGCTCAAGAACACTCCGTTCAACGCCACGCTCGCGGGCAAAATAGAGCGCGTTCCGGCCACTTCGGATAATTTAAGCGTGATTGTTTCGCCCGGTCTGAGCTGGTTTACCCGGCAGGGTTCGCTGGACACATACCTGGACATACCCCTGAGCGGCCCTTATTCCGGTTCGCCGGCGAATTTGGCAGTTTATTTTGCTGGGCGGCTTTAATTTCCCCTCTTGCTTCTCTTAATTCCGGAGGAATTAGGGGCAGGTCCAGGGTTTTGTATACTTCTCTTTCGTCATAGCCAGCAATTTTCTTTTCCCTCTTGAATACTCCGTATTCAGAGATTTTCAATCCCTGCTCTCGAGCCATAGACCTAAGCTTAATATTATGAGCTTTAGAGCCGGTGAAATACTGAAGGGCTGCTCCATATTCGGATTCATCCACTATTCTCAGGTCAACCTGACGCTCCCCTTGAGGAGTAGAAAGCATTATTGAACCCTTGGT
>CALEIX010000207.1 GCA_937898825.1 uncultured Elusimicrobia bacterium
TTAATGATTGCTAATCGCTAAGAATTCGTTGAAAACGCTAAATAAACTTTTGTGCTTTCACACTTTCGCGCTTTCGCACTTTTACTTCTTCCTTATCCATGCAGCAAGATCCGCGCCGCTGTAGAATTTGGCCGCGTATTCTCCCGAACTGTCCGTTCCTTTAACGGTAAGCGCGGAAGTATCATCCACCGCTCCGCCGGCGATGTCTATCGTTACGCTGGATTTAGCGACTATCCAATCGTCGGCCGCGTCACCCAAAGTTGTATTGCCGTTGACGGTAAGATTGTTTGTAATAGCCGCATCACCGCCGGTAACGGAAAGACCGTTCTGAGCCGTGAGCAACTCTGCGATTGTAAGAGTCCCAAGCAAATTGGACGACATGTCCCCTTTAACCGTGAATATATTATTTGCCGCCAAAGGTCCGCTTGACACGACAAATATAAAATCACCGGCATTGGGATTATTGCTTGAAACATGTAATTTGGCGAGAGGAGCGGCTATGCCGACGCCGACTTCATCGCCGATATTGTCAAGTATAACTTCAGCGCCTATTCTTTGCCATGGTCCGGCTCCGCTTATATTGTCGTCAACATACTTTTTGGTAGCCGCGTCATAATCATCTCCAGAAGACATATCATAACCCTGATAAAACCTTAAACCGCCATTTTCGGTGAAGGTTGATATGTTCGCTCCGCTGCCAAAATAAACCGAACTGCTCAAGTGAATATCGGCATTCACATAAACATGAGTGTCGGTCCCCACTTCGGCTTGGCTTATTTTTGAATCCTTAAGCGTCGCGCCGTCCGGTCCCCAGATAGGCAAATAGTCTACCGTGCCTCCGCCGCTTACGCCCCCTTTGTCATCGTCCCAATAGAGCGCGCCGGTCGCACCGTCATATTTTAATATCTTACCATCCGCTCCGCCACTGATATATATTGACGAAGGGCCAGCGGTAAAGCTTGAAACGTCGTTGATATATATTCCCGCGGTGAACGTGGAACTTGCATTGACATAAAGTCCGCTGGATATTTCCACATACCCGTTGGCGAATATATTGCCCGGAGCCGCCGGTATATTCTGGGGCGCTTCAACGGTGCCAAAGACGGCATAGCCCCTGATTTCCACATCGGGATCAGTGGCTGTGCCCTCCGTGCCGAGAACGGTAAGGTCATCCTCTATGCCGAACTCGGTATTGTTATCGGCAGCATAAACGCTGCCAGCTAGTGGCAGAAGAAAAACCGCCATTAGCGCTATTATCATTTGTTTCGCCTTCATGCTTCCTCCTTTAATACGCAGATTACGCTAAAACCTCTATTCGCAGATTACGCAAAAACATCGCAAAAACCGCAAAGAACAAATTTTCAGCATGCCAGGGGCATGCACTACATTTACCTGATTATCATCAGTTTTCCGGTCTTTGAATTGCCCCCGGAAACAACTCTCCATACGTAGACTCCGCTGACTACTTTTTCACCCTTGCCATTTTTTACATCCCACCTGAGCTTCGGCTGCACCAGATTCAAAGGTATAGGCAATTTTCTGACTAAACGCCCGTCAAGGGTGTAAATTTCAATCCTTCCTGTTTGCGGAATGTCGGCAAATGTTATGCCTCCTTCTTTGGTTCCGGTTTGACCCGGGCCATTTCCGGCATTCGGGCCATTCGGGCGGAAAGGAACCGGGAAAGCGTAAACCTTTTTGACGGAATCGTCCAGCTCACCTAAAACGCTGTAAATTCCCGGCTGCGTGAAATCAAACATCACCCTCTTCGAATTCACGTCAACATCACTATTGAACATTCTCAGCCACATTTTGTAATCCTCATCCAGCACATAACCTTTAAGTGAACTCAATCTAACTGGCGGATTGGTCCCGTCGACATTGCCGTCCCCGTCGTCATCGTTTACCCTGACAATGAAACTACCTTTCTGCCTCAAGGGTTGCTCATACCGGCTTTCTTCATCCCAAAAATACAATTCACTCATAATCACGGGAGTAGCCATCTGCCCCATGTTTATCTGCGCTTTCTGGTTGGCATCCTTGATTTCCTGTTTTTTCTGCGTCTGGTTCGGGTCGGTATTCAGAAAAATGTCAAAAGTTTCTTTCTCTACAGAATTTGCGGGCACGGTTAATTCCATAAATGAGTTTTTAAAATTTAGCGGCAGTGCTCTTTGATAGGTGAAATAAGGCGGATTGTAAAAGCCGCTCCGCTCGGAATATTCCTGGCTGCGGGCGATGTTTTGCGCATCAGACGAAATACTTTGGCCGCAAGTTCCCCTGGACATATACTCTCCACCCAAAAGGTATTGTCCACCACTGTTGGAAATAACGGATGAAACCAATTCATAATCCGAACCGGAGGAAATTCCGCAAAACGCCGGCAGAACCAATCCACCAGCAATTATCTCAATATATAAGCAGCGCAATAAATATTGCTTAATCCCCATAGAAATAATATAATGTATTTTTCAAATGCAATCTTGAAAAAAATATGAAGAAAAAATCAGCCCCAGGGGCAAGAGTAACATTCTGAATTCTGCGTAAAAGCGGGGGCGGGAAGGTTAAAGACTATCAATGAATTACAAAATATGGTTAAGTTTAAGCGATTTGGATTTGGCTAAAAAATGGGCGGAGTTTTTTACCGAAGAAAACTTCGAATGCAAAATCTTTGAGACTCCCTCAAAATATATAGACTTCTTATCCTCAATTTCTGCCGGCGCAGATAAACTACCTGCTTTCTCAATACTTCAATTGCATCCTAAAGGATATAATCAGCATATGATACTGGAAATCTTACAGATATCCAGCGTCCCCGTCATTATTGCTTCGGAACCTTCTTCAATAAGTAATTCTCTTATAACTGAAATTCTGTTAAGCGGAGCAGACGATTATATTACTCTAACCATAGACCCCCGGGTTTTAATAGCCAAAATCCGCGCTCATATTCGCAGAATGGAAATAAGCCTCGCTGATAAATCTTCTGCGCATAAATTATCAACCGCAGGCAAGGAAATCATACTTGATTTTGATTCAAATTCCGCGGCCATCAAGCAAGGCAAACAAACGCGAAACATAAATTTAACCCAACACGAACTTCAAATTTTGACAATTCTTATCCACAATGAAGGGAGAATCGTAGAGAGGAATGACCTGCTTAAATCTGTCTGGAGAGAGAAATCGGAGGACATAAATTCCCAGACACTGGATAAATATATCGAGATGATAAGAAAGAAATTGGAAACTCTGGGCGATAATATTAAAACAGTTTACGGTC
This sequence comes from uncultured Elusimicrobia bacterium, assembly GCA_937898825.1. GTDB lineage: Bacteria > Elusimicrobiota > Elusimicrobia > Elusimicrobiales > UBA9959 > CALEIX01. The sequence continues at coordinate 3,272 of CALEIX010000207.1, forward strand.
GGGGATATATGTACAAAAAGCAGAAAAGAGGAACGATATGAAAATACTTGTGGTCGACGACGACAAAACATTCAGAACCATGGTAAAGGCAGTTCTGGAAGAAGAGGGCTACGAGGTTACCACGGCTGAAAACGGGGTAGAGGCCTGGGAGGGACTCCAGGAAAATAAAGTGGATATGGCAATCCTGGACGTAAACATGCCCGGAATGGACGGTTTTCAGCTCTTGCGCAAAATAAGGGGAGACAATAATTTAAAAGAAATGCCGGTTTTAATGCTTACCATCCGCGCCTTTGCGGACGACCAGGTGCATGGTTATGAAAGCGGAGCCGATGATTATTTGACAAAACCATTTGCAAACGATATTCTGCTCGCCAGAATCAAGGTACTTGCCAGAAGAATCTTGAAAAGAAATGGAGATTAGATTATGCCAAAAATATTGATCGTAGACGATGAAGCCACAATCCGGGACCTTTTTAAATTCGTTTTTGAAGACAATGGTTATGAAGTGGAAACCGCAAAAAACGGAAAAGATGCTCTTGAAAAACTCAATAATTTCACCCCGGACATAATTTTACTGGATATAGCGATGCCTGAAATGGACGGCTCCGCTTTTGCAGAAAACTTAAAGAAATTTTCCCTGCAAAGACCGGAACTAAAGAAAATTCCTTTTATCGTAATGACCGGAGAAAATTTCGTGTCCGCAAAATATCCCGGGTTCCACAACAACCCTTCATGTAAAAGTTTCATCCCAAAAATGGCGATACCAGAAGATGTTTTAAGAGAAGCCAACGATATTCTAAGGGAAGAAGGCAAATTTTAAGGTATGCCAGGCAGCGCCGAACAATTTAGCATCCTGCTCGCGGACGATGACCCGCAAACTCACCTGCTTTTGCGGGAAATCCTGAATGAAGAAAAATACAACCTGTATTCCGTGAAGAATGGAAAGGAAGTTCTTAAACTAATAGGACATTTCGGGTATGATTTGCTTATCCTGGACGTAAGTCTTCCCGACATAGACGGGTATCTCCTGGCGAAAAAAATCTCAAGAAACATATCTAACAAACCCCCGATTCTGCTTTTTACCGTAAACGACATGCCTCTTGAACAAGAATCTTTTCGCAAGTCCGGGGCTGACGCTATAATGCAGAAAGGCGTTTCAGTCGACGAGATTAAAAAAGTCGTGGACAAACTCCTTAAGCC
>CALEIX010000208.1 GCA_937898825.1 uncultured Elusimicrobia bacterium
AAAGGCAGGTGCGCGTGAAGAACAAGCGCAAAATATCCTTTTTCCTTATTTTCCATTTTGTTTTGTAGTCCTTGAAACCCTTATCTCAATCCCTTTTTTCTCACCATTCTTTGAAAAAGCCCTGACCGGAAGTTTGAGACTGCCGTCTGGCAACGCAAACCTCATTGAAAAGGTTCCGTCGGGATTCAGCTTTATATCGCGCCCTGAAACCGTCACCTTTGCATCGGGCTCGGTAGCGCCGTAAAGGATAATCTCACAGTCAGCCACAAGCCAGAATTTTTTGTCTTTCCTATCATGTTTTATTGCGGACACAGAACTTATTCCCCACGAAGCTGCCCTTGAAAAAACTGCCCTCAGCATTTCCCATCTCTGCGCCAGCGTTTTCGCAACCTCTCCCGAGCCCTTGCCGATATATTCTATGCCGGAAAGTTGCAAAAGCTTTTCAAAGTCAGGAGTCACACTCATCCATTTTTCGTCAGTGGCGTCCGAAACCTTGCCTGAAGGCAATTTTACTGTATTACTTTTTGCAAGCGATATAAATTCGCCGTCGCAAAGAAGACCTATTTCGCAATAATAAGAGTTCCCGCTCTCCCGAACGTTTATATACCAGTTCCCCGCCTCAAACATAACGGGAACATCAAAACACTTCACATTCTTATCTCCGCTATAAACCCTTATAATTTGACTGGCGGAAGAAATCTTATTACCGCGTTCAGACTTAATCCTGTCAAGCGAATCCCTTGTTATCTCCCAATACGCAAACATCCAGTTCGGGTCCCTTGGCAAAAGCATAATTTCCGTTTTACCATACCCTGAAGGAAGCTCGTCTATGCCGTCTTCCTTATTTGAATAAACCTTATTTAACTTTCCAGATGACACCATTATTCCTCCCTAAGTAAGGGGTGAGAGGCTCAAACTATACCCCCTAAAAGTCATATAGCATAATTATAGCAAAAAGCCAGCCTGAAGATAAACCTGTCTTTTCCTCAATTTTTATTAGTAGGTGTTTTCTATTTGGAAGTCCCCGGGCACGGGAACCTCAGCTTCGGAATAAAACCAGTTGTATTTTCGCGCATACGCATTTATGGCGCCGGAGTCATCTGTGAAAATCATGTTTTCAAAGGAATTCCAATCGGCGTTTAGCGTCCAGTTGAAAGAACCCGTTTGAAGAATCTTGCCGTCGAGAATTATAAATTTGTTGTGCATGGCACCTTTTTCAACCCTGCCTCTTCTCCACCTGAATTCAACTCCGCTGTCATAAAGGTATTTCGCCATCGCCGAACTCTGACCTATCTTTTTGTCAGTCATAAACCGCACCTTAACCCCGCGATTCTTCGCCTCAATCAGGGCATCGGCGATTTTTCTTGAAGAAAATGTGAAAGTTACCGCGTCTATCGTTTTTTTCGCTTTTGAAATTATTTCCGCCAATTTTAGACCCGCGTCAGAATTGGGAGAAAAAATATAAGCGGGGACAGAGTATCCATTCAAATCCATTGATGAATTCTGTTCCTGAGGAGGTTTGCCATAATAATCCTGCTCCACTTCATCCTGCGGTCCCTGTTCAATGGTATGAGCATACTTCCACATCCACGAAAAATATTTCTTATATCCTCTAAGATAAATCGGATTTCTCGCTATGATTTGGTTCTCAAGATTAAAAAATGTTGCGCCGAAAGTCCAATTGTAGGAACCGGTTATAAGCAACCCGCCGTCAACTATCGTTATCTTGTTGTGCATAACCCCGTAACTCCTCTCGCCACGCAGAGTTCTTATGTTTATTCCGTTTTCAATAAGTCTCTTTATCTGGGCAGTTGGCCGCGGATAGACATGAAAATGATTTATAATCATTCTTATTCTCACTCCCCTGGCATTGGCTCTTAAAATCGCTTCTACCATTTCATCCAGAGAAATGCTGTACATGGCTACATCCAGACTTTTCTGAGCGGCATCAATAGCTTTAACTATAAGCTTATTGTTGTAGCTAAACGAATAATCAGGAAAATCCGAGAAATCCGATTTATCAAAAACTGGCTGAGGTGTTCTTACGTCCGGAATATTTTTAGCTGTATTTGCAAGGTCCGCCGGGGAAAATACAACGCCGAAATTGGAGTTAAGGATATCGGCAGTGTAGAAATGAGATGGCTTTTTAAAAGAAAGCGATACATTATAATTATCCAATGCGGAAAGAAAACTCGGGAATAGCAATAACCACCCTATAATGATTTTCATATTAATAATGTAGGTAATTAATGGGGAAAACATAAGGGTCTTATGACCTATTTCCACATAGGCCCTTTGAAATGTCAACGGGATAAAACAGCAAACGGTGAAAATACTAAGAGCGGGTTAGCAAAAGATATAGTTTTAAGAAAGATAAGGATAAGAAACAAACCCGCTACTATAATTTGGTATCAACTTACCGCAAATTTCCAGCTAAATAAACTCGCTCACTTTCTGTTCTAAATTATACGCCCGCTCAATAATCCCCGTAGCAAGCGCATCTTTCATATTCCCAAAATACATATTACTGCCTTTTGCCAAAAAAAGGGAACTTGAAGAATATTTCAAAGCAAGGGAAATATCATGCGTTGCCATTATAATCGAAAGAGAATTTGTCTTTCGCATTCTATCCAGAAGGCGGAAAATTTCTATTTTGTATTTTATGTCCAGATGCGAAGTAGGCTCGTCTAATACCAAAATCTCAGGTTCCTGAGCCAAAGCCTGCGCTATAAGCGCCATCTGTTTCTCTCCGCTTGAAAGAGAGTTTATGCTTCGTAAAGCCAGATGACTCAATTTAAGGCTTTCAAGTATGTCCAGGACAAATTCTCTGTCTTTTCGCCCATATGCCTGCCACCATTTCAAATGAGGAGACCTGCCCATAAGAACGATATCCAGTACGCTGAAATTATAAGGAATGTGAACTTCGCTCGGCACAAAAGCGCGCATTTTCGCCAATTCAATCCTGCTTATCTCAGACAAACATTTGCCAACAATTTTTATGCGGCCTTCAGAAAATGGAAGCACGCCGCAGATAATCTTAAGGAGGGTAGTCTTCCCGGAACCATTGGCGCCGAGCATAGAAAGCAAACTTCCCTTTTCAAGTGAGAAAGACACCCCCTTTAAGATTTCCGCGTCATTGTATGAAAAAACAACATTTTCAACCTCTAAAATTTTCATTAAAAAATATTCCTCCGTTTTTTCACAAGGAGGTAAAGAAAAAAGGGCGCGCCGAAAAGAGCTGTGATTATTCCAACCGGAATATCTAAAGGAGGAGCAATGCTTCTGGCAAGTGCATCAGCAAATATCAAAACAAATCCCCCCCCCATAGCAGACAATATAATAAGCGAAAAATGTTTGGGCCTGTCTCTTATACACATCTCCGAGCCCACGAGACCTCTCTACATCTCGTATGCCGTC
>CALEIX010000209.1 GCA_937898825.1 uncultured Elusimicrobia bacterium
GGCTTATATGATCAAACTGATCTCGGCTGAAAAAGTCCTGTTTTGTTTGTGTTTAATGCTTTTTTCCGTTAATTTGCGTGCTTCTTCCATTGATGATTTGGCCGGGGATCTTCAGAAAGGGCTCAAGGGAAAAGGGAAAAAAATAGCAGTGCTGGAATTTTCTTATGCCGACGGCAAACAATCAGCTGGAGGTAAAATCATTCAGGAAAGAATCATCACCGCTTTCTCAAAAAACAGGAGATTTACGCTTATAGAAAGAAGTTTGCTTGAGAAAGTAATGAAAGAGCTTAATTTGAGTCATTCAGGGATTGTGGACAAAAAAGATATAAAAAAGATAGGTGAAATATCCGGAGCCGATTGGCTTTTGCTTGGCACGCTTAACGATGTTAAGAAGGGGAAAACCGAAGTAAACGCCAGAGTAGTGGTGGCTCGGACGGCCGAGATTCTAAGCGCCGCAGATTGCCTGGTGGAAAAAACATGGAAGGATTCTGTTGCGGGTGACGATACCCAACCGGATTATTCCGGGAAACCCCTTGTGCAGATAGCCATGCTTCTGGACACTTCCAATAGTATGGATGGATTGATAGAGCAGGCTAAAAATCAGCTGTGGACGATAATAAACGAGGTTTCCTCCGGAGAGAAAAACAGAAACGCTCCCAAAATTGAGGTTGCCCTTTATGAATACGGTAATTCCTCGCTGAAAAAAGAGGAGAATTATTTAAGACGGGTTCTTCCTTTTACCTCAGACATGGATCTATTTGCGAAGAAATTGTATTCCCTTAAAACTAACGGGGGGAATGAATACTGCGGAGCTGTTCTGAGCAGGGCGTTGAATGAATTAAAGTGGTCAAAAAAAGATGATGTTTACAGGGCGATTTTTATAGCGGGTAACGAGCCGTTCACTCAAGGGCCCGTGGATTTTCGGGTTCCGGTGGCTAAGGCGAAAAGAATGGGTATATTCGTAAATACGATTTTTTGCGGAAATAAGCAGGCCGGAATGGGAATGCAATGGAAAAAAGCGGCTGTGCTTGCCGGGGGCGAATATACCAATATTGACCAAACCCTGCGGCGCTTTGTGGCACAAACTCCGTATGACGATGAAATAACGGCCCTCAATAATAAATTGAATAGGACCTATCTCCCATATGGACGGGGGGGAGAAAGGAGACTGAAGGAGAAAAAGGAAATGGACACACTTTCTTTTTCATCCGGCGGCAAAGGGGTTATGGCCGCAAGAGCCGCGGCGAAAGCCAGGGAAGACAGCGCTACTTTATCTTCATGGGATTTGATATCGGCGGTTGAAAGCGGCAGCATGAAATTCGGCGACATTAAAAAAGAAAACCTGCCTGTCGAATTAAAGAAAATGAGCCGCAGCGAGCTTCAAAATTATATCGACCGCAAGATAGCGGAGAGAAAAAAGGTAAAGGAAAAAATAATACAACTCCAGAAAAAGCGCAAATCATATTTGGCAAAAAAGGAAAGGGAATCTTCCAGCACAACCCTTGGTTCCGCTATGATAAAATTCATCCGCAAGCAGGCTGAAAGCAAAGGATTTAAGTTCAGTAAATAAAGAAATGCCGGGCGCTGGTGGCAGTTCGGATGAAACCGTTGCATTGGAAGGAAATATGAGAAAAATTGGAATTTATTTTTTCTTATCTTTGTCAGCGTTTTTCTTGTCGTGCTTACGCCATGATAAATGTCCCCAGGTTTATTCGCGATTTATATTGGGAGTACCGGCAAAGGTTTTTGTCTATTCGCACGACAAGGCGTCCGGTAAAGCGATAGCGGATAAGATTTTAGCCGAATGGGAAAGAATAGAGAATGATTTAAGTCTGACAAAACCGTATAACAGCTATGTGCAACATGTGAATGAGAACGCGTTTTTTAAACCTGTGCATGTTAATGACGAGTTGTTTTCGCTTTTGGAACTTTCAATGTATTACTGGAAAATAACAGATGGCGCCTTTGACATAACATTCGCTCCGCTCTGGCCCATATGGAAAAATGCGGCTTCCACCGGTAAGCTGCCTTCGGAGGACAAGATTAAAAAGGCTATAAGCAATATAAGCTCCCGCTATGTGATTCTGGATGAAAAAAATAAAACCGTCAAATTTACCCGCCCTGTTCAGATAAACATAGCGGGAATCTTGAGGGCGTACTGCCTGTTTCGGGGATATAGAATATTAAAGGACGAACTAAGAATAAATTTTCCGGTGGGGCTTAAATTAGGAGGATATGTGCTTTCCTACGGAAAAAGAAATTGGCAGTACAATGTTTACGACCCGTTTAAGGAGGGAAAAATTCTCGGTCGGTTGTTTTACGATGAAGGGGTGATAGTGTCTTCTTCCGGTCGGGACCATTTTGTAAAGATTGAGGGCAATCTTTATTCGCATATTCTCGACGTAAAAACAGGTTACCCGATAAAAAATTTTTCAAATTTGGTGGTTTATTTTGAAAGTATAGATGACCCCGACTTTATACCTTCCGTCGTGCTGTCCCTGATGGGCAGGGAAAAAGCATTTAAAATGCTCGCCCGCTCCAAAACCTCCGCCGGAGTTTGGATAGACGGAAAAGGGCAGATTTATGTGCATGAGCCTGAGCAAAGCAAGGCGAGATGGCAAAAAGCAAAGAAATATATTTTCTTTTAAAAACCCTGGCAGAAAAGCACGATATCGTTATAAGCGTTTTCCTTATTCTGTTCATCGCTGCATTTTACCTGGTGACTCTGAATGACGGGCATCCCTGGATGGATGATTCGGCCATGTATATTATGCATGCCGCCAATATAGCCGAGGGTCGGGCGTATTGCGATACATGCTATCTTTACAATCCGGAAAATCCCTATGTCGGCCCCAGGTGCTATCCGCCGATATATCCCATTGCGCTTGCGCCTGTTTATAAGAGTTTTGGTATGAATTTTAAAGCGATGAAAGCGGAAAATGTCTTTTTCTTCATGCTCTTTCTCTTTTTCCTTTATCTGTTTTTTAAGAAACGATTGGACGGCCATTACGCTCTGTTTGCGGTGTTTATGACAGGCATGAATTTCAAATTCTGGAAATTCAGCAATATGGTGTATTCCGATTTTCTTTTTTGCCTGCTTGTGTATCTCTTTTTCTGGGCGCATAAAAACGGCGAAAAGAAATATATCAATTACGCCGGATTAGGATTCCTTGGATGGCTGGCGTATGCGGCGAGACTGCCCGGAGTACTTCTGCCTCTTTCGGTGCTGGTTGCAGAAGCTGCGCGAGGCAGGAGGCAATTTTTCTCCCAGGAATGGAAGCGGCTTTCGGTAATGTTGGGGATTTTCTTTTGTCTTGCTTTGGCGCAAGGAATCGTGATGAATTGCGGATTTGCGTATGCGGATCAATTGGCGGATTCTTTCAAGGGGCATCCGTGGAAGTTTATTAGAATGGCGAAAATGGTATTTGCTTCTTTGTATGCTCTTTTTTATTCGGCTCAAGATCAATCCGCTTTTATGGATTCGGCGGCTTTTTTTCTTTTTGTTTTGTTTGTGTTTTTCGTTGTGTTGGGGCTCTGGTCTTTAAGGCGAAATTTTTTCGAGCCGTTTAATATTTTCGCTTTTTCTTACCTTTTTTTGATATGCTTCGGCGGCATTTACGACGGGATAAGGTATCTTTTCCCGGTAATTCCGGCTTTTATGCTTTATGCCTTTTGCGGAATAAGAAATTTTCGCAAGTTACAGATTGCAGGTTTTGTGTTCGCAGCGGGCATTTTTATTTCTTATGTTTCCGGATATTTGTTTTTTTCGGATTTTAAAACGAAAGACAGAGGTTTTCTTTCCAAAAACGCGGTTCAAACTTTTTATTTTTTGAGGTTTGGATGATTAATTGAAGGTTTTTGTGGATGCTCATATTCATTCAAAGTATAGTAGGGCTACAAGCCAAGATATGACCATAAAACCCATTGCCAGGTTTGCTCAAATTAAAGGATTAAATGTGGTTGGGACGGGAGATTTTACCCATCCTTTATGGTTAAAAGAACTTAAAGAAAATCTTATTGAAGTTGAAAACACCGGACTTTACAAGGTTAAAAACGAGGAAAACCTAAAAGTTTTTTTCATGATAACAACCGAAGTTAATACTGTATTTGAATTTGAGAAAAAAACAAAAAGAATTCATCATGTAATTTGGGTTCCATCCATCGAGATTGCTGAACAAGTTAATGAAGCACTTTCAAAGTTTGGCTCCTTAGATATAGATGGTAGACCAACCCTTAAAATGACCCCACCAGAACTTGTTGAAATAATTTTAAGTATTTCAAATGAAAACCTAATTTTTCCAGCTCATGCATGGACTCCATGGTTTAGCCTATTTGGAGCTTTTAGCGGATTTAATAGTTTAAAAGATTGTTACCAAGATAAAACCCATAAAATTTATGCTTTAGAAACAGGGTTATCCTCAGACCCACCCATGAATTGGAGAGTAAGCGAATTAGACCGATTAACCATCCTTTCAAATTCTGATAGTCATAGTTATTGGCCTTGGCGGCTTGGTAGGGAAGCAAATGTTTTTAACCTTAACAGTTTAACCTACCATGAAATTGTTGAAGCTATTAAATCTAAAAATGTTGAAAAATTAACTTTTACTGTTGAAACAAATCCAGCTTATGGAAAATATCATTGGACTGGTCATAGAGCTTGTGGTGTTTCAATGTCAGCTTCAGAAGCAATTAAATATGGTGGAATTTGCCCGGTATGTGGTAAAAAAATGACTAAAGGTGTAGAGGAAAGGGTGGAAGAAATTGCTGATAGACCTATGGGTTACAAACCACCCAATTCTTCTGGATACATTCATCTATTACCTTTATCAGAAATTTTAGCTTTAATTTTTGGTTTTGAAAGCCCATCCAGTAAAAAAACATGGGAAATTTATAGTAGGTTAATAGAAAAATTTGGAAATGAATATAAAGTTTTGCTTGAAGCTAAATTTGAAGATATTGCTAAGATTGTTGGTGTTGAAGCTGCAGATTTAATAATTAAGGTTAGGAAAGGTCAAGTAAAAATTCAACCAGGATATGATGGGGTTTACGGGAAACTTATCGTAGATTGGGAAACAAAACCTTCAACAAAAAAGGAAAGTTTTAGTCTTCAAGATTTTATGTAGCCATATAAT
>CALEIX010000210.1 GCA_937898825.1 uncultured Elusimicrobia bacterium
TTCAAGCAGAAGACGGCATACGAGATGTAGAGAGGTCTCGTGGGCTCGGAGATGTGTATAAGAGACAGCTTCCGAACCCTCCATAGAAAGGGCAATGGATATACTGAACGAAACGAAAGAAGGCAGACGCTTGATTTCTTTTCTTTACAGGCATCCTGTTCAGCTGGAGTATTCCAATACCGCGGGCACGTGCCATAAATTCGCTCTGAAAGCAGGTCAAATATATCTTCCGAGGGATTTCCGCGGCAATGATTTGCTTTGCGCTCTTGAAATTGCCAAAGCAGCGTTTGTTTACAGAATGTATGAAACGACGAATTTTTTGGATATAGTTTCCGAAGAAGAAGAACTTGCCGCCCTTTTCGCCGCCCGGCTTGCCATAGAAATGAATTTGGTTGAAGAAGACTATAATTATCCCCTTGCTAAGTCACTTAAAAAAGAATTGTGCGTGTATATAACGCAGTCTTCCAATGCCCTGCGCCAGCATGTGCGCAGGCGCGTTCTTTCCGTGGACCGCGATTGTTTTTATCCGCTTGAAACTTTCAGAAGTCATGAACTCTGGCTTGAGAAAGTGAAAAATGCTACCAGGACTGATGAATTGTTTCAGGCGCTTTATGAAAGGGATTTGAGGCGGGTCAAACTTGGCACCATGACAATGTCCCAGGTCATGAAGAAGGATGCCATGGTGAGGGGGCTCCCTACCTATGACCTTTACAGGTATCAGAGAACTTTCTACGATGTGCATCACGAGATACTGAAGAGTTTTAAAAAGGCCTATTCAAGGGAGATTAAAAAAGACCAACAATGGCGTGAAAAAAACGCGCAATTGATAGAAAAAACCTTAATGGAATTTGCTTCGTGTCAGTTTTAGGTTTGCAGGAGGTAGCCGAAAATGACGCAAGAAAAATTTTCTCTTGGATTTATCACTTCGCCCGACAGGGAAAATGCCCATTTGCTCGCGGATAAAATCATTGGCGCAAAACTTGCGGCTTGCGTGTCCGTAATTCCGTCTGTTTATTCGGTTTACAGATGGCAGGGCAAAATAGAGAAGTCCAGCGAGCATTTGCTTATTGTGAAAGCTCCAGGGAAAAACGCGGCCAAAATAACTGCTCTTGTTAAAAAATATCATCCTTACACTGTTTGCGAGGTGGTTTTTTTCGATATTTCTGTGGGTAATCCGGGTTACCTCAAATGGATTGGAGAAAGTTGCCGGTGATTTGTTCGAAGAAAATAATACTTGCTTCCGGCTCCAGGAGGAGGGTGGAGCTTCTGAAAACGGCGGGAATAGATTTTGTTCAAAAGATACTAAGCGTCAGTGAGAAAACCAATTTTAAAAGACCTTCCAAAATAGTAAAGACTCTTGCTCTTAGAAAAGCGTTGCGCGCGGCAAGTAAGTATCCCGCCTTTCCAGTACTGGCTGCTGACACCATAGTTTATTTTCGCGGCGCGATTCTGGGCAAGCCTTCTTCCGTAAAAGACGCCGAAAAAATGCTTCGCCTTCAAAGCGGGAACTGGATGAGCGTTTACAGCGCGGTTGCTCTCGTCTGGAAAGAAAGAAATTTCAGAAAGGTTTATTGTGACGTTGCAAGGTGCAGGGCCGTTCAATTGGGAAGAAAAGAAATAAAAAAACTTGCCTGTAAGCATAACGACAAAGCTGGTGCTTATGCAGTTCAAGACAGAAACGATCCGTTTATTGAAAAAATAAGGGGTAGATATGACACTGTCGTTGGCTTGCCGATGAACCTGGTAAAAAAGCTGTTGAAGGAGGCAGACAGATGTACAGCGTGAAAAAAACAACTTCCATTGCTTATGCCCACCGTCTTTTGAATTATAATGGCAAATGCGAGAATCTCCACGGTCACAATGGAAAGGTGGAAGTAATTATTGAGAGCGAAAGCCTGAACGCCGAGGATATGGTGGAAGATTTTTCACTTGTGGAAAGGAAGCTGCGAAAATATCTTGACGAAAACCTTGACCATAAAATCATTCTTTCGGAAGATGACCCTTTGCTGAAAGTTTTAGCGGGTAGCGGGCAACGATGTTATTTGGTGAAAAAAAACCCGACAGCTGAGGTTCTGGCGAAACTGATTTTCGAAGCAATGAAAAAAGAAGGCATGAAAGTTGTGAAAGTGAATTTCCTGGAAACCGAAAGTTCCACAGCTTCTTATGAGGAGAAAGGCGGGAGGTGACTATGAATGACAATGAATGGGAGATAATAATTATTGGCGGTGGGCCGGCGGGACTTGCCGCGGGAATATATGCAGCAAGAGGTGGCGCGAAGGTTTTGCTTTTTGCAGGCGCTGCCGTCGGCGGGCAGATTGTACTGGCGAATGAGGTCGAAAATTTTCCAGGTTTTCCTCAACCTGTCGCTGGAGCGGAACTAATGCAGAAGATGGAAGCGCAGGCAAAAAGGTTGGGCTGTCTTGTTTTGAATTCAAAAGTTGCCGGGATAAAGATTGACAAATCGCCGTTTGCAATTAGCGATTTGGCAGGAAAGCAGTATTATGCGAAGGCGCTTATAGTAGCGACCGGAGCAAGGGCCAGATGGTCCGGCCTGCCTTCGGAAGCTAAATTCAGGAACAAAGGCGTTTCCACGTGCGCCACATGCGACGGTTTCTTCTTCAGGGGCAAGGATGTATGCGTTATAGGTGGAGGCGATACGGCTGCGGAGGATGCCTTGTTTCTGGCCAGGTTCGTAAACAAAGTTTATCTCATACACAGGCGCGACAAATTCAGAGCTGCCGCTCCTACGATGGATAAAATAAGAAAAAACGGGAAAATAGAAGTAATTATTGATTCTGTATTGGATGAGATTTTGGGTTCCGAGCGGATTGAGTCGATAAGGATAAAAAATGTCAGGACAGGTGAATTCAGGGAAATCAAACTTTCCGGGGTTTTCCTTGCCATCGGGCATGACCCTGAAACTTCTCTGGTAAAAGGAAAACTGGAATTGGACGATGGCGGCTATATAAGGACTGATAGCACACAGCAAACTTCTGTAAAGGGGGTATTTGCAGCCGGTGATGTAACCGACCCCGTTTATAAACAAGCCGTCGTGGCGGCCTCTTCCGGAGCGATTGCCGCGATTGAAGCTGTAAAGTTTATAAATGAATAAAATTAAATCCGAATATCTGCCTCTTCTTGAGCGTCGCACTTTGCCCCGCTAAAGAAAGTAAGGAGTCTCTAATAACAATTCGCCTTTTGTTGTAACGGAATTTGTTATAACGCGTTGTAATGCAGAACTTTTCTCATCTCCGCGCTTATTTGCTTTGAGTTTTTCAGGAAATTCCGCCAGAGATTTATCAATTTTTTCCTTTGAAAAGATTTTGTGCGCGGAATAAAAACGTTGGAAAGAGTTGCATATTTCCAGTCGTTTATGTTTATTCCGCAGTTTATGGCGGCAAGCTTTGCCGTTCCAAAAGCGGTTGCTTCCCTGTTTCGGGATTTTATTACCTTGACCCCCGTTATATCCGCCTGAAACTGGAGCAAATAATTTATTTCGGACAGACCGCCCGCAGCCGTTATGGAAGATATTCGGATTCCCCTTGAAGTTATCGTTTCAAAGGGGTCTGCAAGTGAAAACGCTATACCTTCTAACGCCGCTTTTACGATGTCTTCTTTGGAGGTTTGGCGTGTCAGGCCCGCTATCGAGGTGAAAGTTGAATAATCCCAGTACGGTGCCCCTATACCCCCTATGGCAGGAAGCAGGAGAAGTTTTTCTCTGGATTTGCTGCACATATTGTTTATCTCGGTAATATCCCGTAAAAAGCTGAAATTCCTCTTAAGCCATTCAAATAGACTTGAGCAGGCATTTACCGTGATTTCTGCGAAGTAGTCAAAATCGTCCATTCCGCCTTTCATAGACGGCCCTACGGAGTTCAAAAATCCTTTTATGTTCAACATTTTTCTTCCAGTGTTTACGAGCAAGAAGGCTCCGGTGCCATAGTTTATTGTTGCCATTTTCTTCTCAATACCCAGACCAAAGGATGCAGCCTGTTGGTCTCCGACAACAGCCATTACAGGCAGGGTGAATTTTCCTCTTTTTATGTTTCCCCAACCGCCAAGCGTAGGCATGACACATGGTAAAATTTCTCCCGGCACTTTAAAAGCTGTTAAAATATTTTTATCCCATCGTTTTTTTCTTATGTTGTAGAAAAGGGTCCTTTGAGCGTGGGTAGGGTCGGTAAAAAATATTTTCCCGCCCGAAAGGTGCCACAGGATATAAGAAGGCACAGGTGCCGCCAGAAGCCGTTTTGAACGCAAAGATTCTTTTACCCGGGGATAGTTTTCGATGCACCATTTTATTTTCGGAGCGGAGTAATATGCCGTTTTGTAGAGTCCTGTAAGGTGATGGATTTTCTGCTGTGATATTTCGGCTTTTTCGGCGATTCGCGCCGCCCTTCCATCCTGCCAGCTTAAAACGGGACAAAGGGGAACGCCAGTTTTTTTGTCCCATAAAACCGTAGTGGAACGTTGTGCAGCTATGGCCATGCCGATTATTTTAGAACCCGGGGGAATGATTGAGAGTGCGTTGTCCAGAACCTGCATTTGACTGCGCAGGAGTTCTTCGCCGTTGTATTGAACGCCGTTTTCGAAGTAAGATGCCTTTATTCTTTCCTGAAATTTGCGAATAATCCTGCCGCTCGTGTCAAAAATGAATGCCCTTGAACTTGAACTTCCCTGATCTAAAACCAGAATGTATTCTTTCATAGGTGCTATTCTATCTCAAAGTTCCATATCTCCGTTTTTTTGCCTTTGTCGGATATTTTTCGCCGTATGGAATTTGGCAAAGTGCTGTCGTTAATAAGGTTTAGTATTTCTTTCATTAGTGGACGGGAAACCCTGTTGTAAAGATTGTTTTCTTTTAATATCTTTATGATTTCCTCTCTATCGTCAAATACCCATTTGTCTCTCCTGACGAGTTTGATTTCTTTGCCTTCCACCGAGAAGGATTGAATTTGCTCTTTTTTGAAAAGTTTGACCAATTTTGACTTGAGAATTTCGACTTCTTCCTCTATCTTTTTCTGTTTTTCACTTATCTCAAGGAATTTTTTCGCCGCTTCTTCTAGTTCCGTGCTTTTGACTTTACGTTCTTGCGGGATGTATTCTTCGTTGGCGAAAATCGGGCAGTACTGCCGGAAGTCGCAAAATTTACACTGAAATTCTCCGGGGTTTGGCTCGAATTTTTCTTGTCGTATTCTTTCGCTTACATTCAGGACTCTTGACCAGAATTTTCTTATTTCCTCGCTTGACGCCCTTTCGAATTTATGTTCGGTCAAAGACGGGATATGGTAAAAAAGCATTTGCTCGGCCCGAATTTTCTCCACTTTTTCCCCGTATATGTTTCTTACTTTTTCTTTCAACGCCTCGTCCAGCTCACATATTTTTTGATACATGTAGAGCTGCTCCGGAGACCTCTTAATGTCTTTTCCGGTTTTATAATCGGTAATGATTATTTTCCCTTCCCCGGTATAGTCTATTTTATCCGCCACTATTCTGACCTTCAGTCCGTCCACTTCTACGTCGGTGGTGTATTCAAGCAAAAACGGCACTGTGAATTTGCCCATGTGTTTTTTGTAATAAGCTTCGATCATCCTTTTCCCTTCAATAAAATCCTGCATGTGTTTTTCTTCTGTCGAATATCCCTTTTCTATCCATGATATTTTATTCCAGTCCTTTTCAAAGAAATCAAGCACTTCTCTCAGCGACGGAAAAGGCGGCGATTTTACTTTATAGAGAAATTCAAGCGCTGAATGTATACTGTGACCAAAGGCAAAGTAAGGTTTTGGCTTCTCGGGTATTTTGTCCACATATTTAAATTTGTATTTCTGCGGACATTCCTCGTAAAGAGTCAGTCTTGAGAATGAAAAGAACAGGGGCGGTGTTTTCTTGCCCCCAGCCTTTTCACGTTTTTTCCTAAAATCGGAAGGAGACATACCGGGAAGAAAGCCTTCTTGTTTGTTATCTGGCATAGGACAAAAGTTCTTCCACCCTGTTTTCAAATTTCATTCCTGCTGTGGCGGTCAGGATTTTCCCCACCCACGGGGCGTAATACACATAGAGCCAGGAGGTCATTCCCGGGATTTTTTGTTTTATTTTCACACAACCCTCGAAAACGCCGGCGGCCACTTTTACGGAAAGTCCGGTTTTAACTACTTCAAAATAAACCGTGTTTTTGTTTTGCCTGCCTTTCCATCTGTCTTTTTTCCTGATGGGATATTTTAGCACAATAAAATCCGTTCCCGTGCTTTTTTCCTTTATGTAGCTTATATCCCAAATATATTTTTTTTCATTCTTCTGGATAAACTTTCTGCCGGCATAAAATTTGACCTCGACTATCGCTTTGCCTGGCGTGCAAGCTTTCACTTTTACAATTTGCTTCATATTCTTCCCTAAGGTTTGGGAATCGCCGTAAACCCATTTTCGTTTGATTGAAATCGGGAAATAATCGGGGCAGAAAAATATCATTCTCTCGGCTTCTTTCCTCTGCTTAAAGTCCGGATAATTCCTCAGGAGTCTTTCAAGCAATGGTTTTGATTTTTGGCAAAGATTGTATTTTTCCGCATATATTCGGGCCGCTCTGAAAAATGCCTCGGAGGCGTTTGGATTTTCAGGATTGTTTAAAGCAAAATTTTTGTATTTTTCGGCGGCTTTTATCCACTTTTTATCTTCCTCAAGTTTTTTTGCATCGTCAAAATCCACGTTCAGGCATCCCGTAAATAAGAATAAGCAGAAAAGCAAGCAAAATTTTCCTTTACCATTAGACACTAACATAAAACCTATTATATAATAATATCTCGGCAGGCGTTTTCCTGACACAACCCGGAAAGCGTTTTGCCCCGGGAATTTTGTGGCAAAAAGCGGCTAACTCGCCCCGAGCGTTTAGCGAAGGGTAGTCAACGCCCCCATAGCTTAATGGATAAAGCAACTGCCTTCTAAGCAGTTGATCCAGGTTCGATTCCTGGTGGGGGTACTTTCTTTTACAGATAAAAGAGCGGAGCGTGGCCGAGCACTGCGAGGCAGCGAGCCGGGGTCGCCGATTTCATGCGACGGAGTATTTCAATATTTCCTCGATTGATCTTCTGGCATAGCTCATGCCCCATGCTTTTACTGTTGCCATAGCGTTTTCCGCTATGTCAGGTATGTCGCCTGAAGGTATATTCACCTCTTTAAGGGTGACAGGCGAACCGATTTCCGAGAACCATTCCTTTATTCTTCTTACAGTTTCAGACGCTGCCTTTTCTTCATTCGTTGTATTGATACCGAGTACGTTTTTCCCAAAATGTGCTATTCTTTTAAAGTTTCCCTTTTCAAGGTTAAAACGCATGTAAGCTGGTATCACTATAGAAAGCCCCGCTCCGTGCGGAATGTCATAGATTGCGCTTAGAGAATGTTCTATGGCATGATTTATGAATTCCGTGTTTTTGTATCCAAGCCTTTGCAGACTGTTAAGCGCCAGAGCGGCGCTCCACATTACGTTCGCTCTGGCTGCGTAATTTGTCAGGTCGTTTTTTAATATATTCATTGATTTTATAAGCGTTTTGCATATGCCTTCGCAGAGTTCATCGGTTATGAAGGCGTTGTCCGTTTTGGTGCTGAAGTAACCTTCAAGAACATGGCTCATGGCATCTATAACTCCGTAAGCGGTATAATCTCCGGGAACAGATGTCGTAAGTTCCGGATTGAGCATTGAGACTTTCGGAAAGAGATGAGGCGAATGGGCTGAAAATTTTTGCCTGGTATCTTCATTTGTTATCACGCAGCCTGCATTCATTTCGGAGCCGCTCGCGGCTAAAGTAAGTATTGTTATAATCGGCAGAGCGCCGGTTATTTTAGATTTTCCCTCGAAGAAGTTCCAGATGTCTCCGCTATGCTTGACGCCTGCAGCAATGGCTTTTGATTCGTCAATCACGCTTCCTCCGCCGACTGCCAGAACAGCTTCGCACTTAGTTTTTATGGCTTTCTCAATTCCTTCTTTAACGTGTTGCAGTACGGGATTGGACTTGACTCCCGGATGTTCAACGACTTTGATGCCGGCCTTTTGAAGTTCATACAGGATTTTTTCGTAAAGTCTACTTTGTTTTATTGAATTTCTTCCGTATACGAGTAAGACGTTCTGCCCGTATCTGGTTATTTCTTTTCCGGCGTTATTTTCGGCTCCTTTTCCGAAAATTATTTTGACCGGATTGTAAAAGCGAAAATTTTCCATGATGTTTCCTCCAATTGCCAATGAATTGTAAATGTCCTAATTGGCTGAATTACGAATCGGGTAATAATTATTTTACGAAATTTTTAAGATTCAATCGCTTTTTCTTGCGGCAGGAGAAGAAAGGGCGTTCAATTGGAGTTTATTTTGCTGTTTCGGAAGTGATCCTCAGCGAAAGGGTCATAATCTTAATCGGCTTAATCCGGTTGATTTAAACAGCCTGTTATGAATACCCTGGCCATTCTTACGGAGTAGATTAGCAATCACAAAGGTTTTCCCTTTCAAAATGAAGACGTTTTTCTTTACGATAAGATTTTGGGAATTTAACTTTCCCGTGTGGCCATTGTACATTACTTCTATCTTGCAGTTCAGATAATCCCGGTATGGACTTTTTATCCAGAGTCTTTCAAAGGAGAGCGTGTGAAAATCTTGGCTACTTTGACTATCTCCATTCTGTAGCGATAGTCCTCTTTCAGATTAAGGTGTACATTCTCGTCGCAGTAATTTGCTTCGCCTGGATTAAGTTGAAAATATTTTTTCTCTTTTATGGTTTTGACGGAAATTTGAGAACTGGAATCAGTAAAATCGGCGGCGGACATGTTTACAAAATTCTGTGAATTGAGATAATTCGACGGAAACAGCCACATCATTAGAGGAAGAAATGTTTTTTCCCCGTTTTGCTTTGCAGGATGAAAGTTTTCCTGTTCCTATGCTGCTCCATACTTATTATAATGTATAAAGAAAACAGGGAATAGTTCAGGGAAAAAAGTCCCTGATTTTTTCGTTTCGTGGTCTATTTACAGGTGTGCATTTTGGGCATGGAAAACTTGAAGATACTTCACGTTAGTGAGAGTTTTGGTTGGTCGGGAGGGGCGGCTCAGCTTTTGTTGCTGGCTTGGAAACTTGGTGAAAAAGGCATAACGAATTATATCGCCTGTCCCCCCGGTGGAGATTTGTGGAACAAAGCGCTCGCGGCGAATTTTCCCGTTTTTCCCTTCAATCCCAAAAAAGATTATTATTTTCTGGCGGGCGCAAGACTTGCGCGTGAAATAAACAGAAAAGAAATAAATATTGTCCACGCTCATCACCCCAAAGCGCATACCATGGCTCTTGTGGGTAAAATATTGTCAAAAAATAAGCCCATTCTTATTGTGTCGCGTCGCGTTTCACATCCTATGAAGAAAAATTTTTTCGCCCGCGTAAAATATGTCAATAGGTATATCAACGGGTATATAGCAGTTGCCGAGGCGGTGAAAAAAATTCTTGTTTTATACGGCGTGCCGAAAGAAAAAATAGAGGTTATATACAGCGGTGTTGACGAAAACAAATTTTGTCCGAGAAAGCCCTCGGTCAAAATAATGACCGAACTCAAGATCTCGGAAAAAGACAAACCAATAGGACTCATAGGAAATTTCAGTTTTGAAAAAGGACAGCATATTCTGCTTAAAGCCGCCGCAGAAATCAAAGACAAATACCCGGTAGTGTTAATTTTCGCTGGCAGAGAAACGGATTCCAAAGAGATAAAAGAATTGGCCAGGAAATGCGGATTTCCTCCCGAAAGGGCGAGGTTTTTGGGGTTGAGAGACGATATCGACGAAATAATCAGTGTTTTATCCTTGTGCGTGAATTGCGCCGTAAGCGGCGAGGCCCTTTCAGGAAGCGCAAGAGAATCTATGGCAATGGGGATTCCGGTCGTCGCTTCGGATATAGCGGGAAACAGGGAGATAGTTCTTGACCGAAAAACCGGTCTCCTTTTTCCCCCGGGCGATTTCAAGCGTTTGTCAAAACTTATATCGCTTATTTTCGAGGATAAAAATGCGTCCCGCCTTTTGGTCTCTGCAGGTGTCAAATTGGTGCGCTCCAGATTCACAGTTTCAAGAATGGTCGAAAAAACGTTGAATTTTTATTTGAAATTGGGAGATTTTAAGGTATAATTTCAGGTATGGAAATGCATTCAGCTATATTGCTGGTTGGGCTTCTGATTTTTTTTGCCCATTTTTTAACGAAGTTTTTTGAAAAAACAAGAATCCCCGATGTTCTGATGCTTGTTCTTATAGGCATAATTCTTGGGCCGCTTTTTAATCTCATAACATTGGACTCTCTCGGAAAGGTCGGGAATATTTTTTCGGTAATCGCGCTTATCATTATTCTTTTTGAAAGTGGCCTGGGACTTACTTTTTCAAATCTCAAAGAATCCGTTTTTTGGGGCATAAAGCTTGCCACCCTGAACTTTGCTGTTACTCTGATAATAATAACTGCCATGGCGATGTGGGTTTACAGAATTACCTTGATAGAGGGGCTGATTTTGAGTTCCATTTTGGGCGCGACTTCCGCCGCCGTGATAATTCCCATGCTTGAAAAACTGAACCTCACTTCAAACACTAAAACGGCGCTTATCGTGGAATCCACATTCAGCGATGTATTGAGCATAGTGCTTACGCTGGGTTTCATTCAGATGCTTAAATATGAGGAAATGCGCGTTACGATAATGATAGGCGGCATCATTTCTTCCTTCCTTCTTGCCGCTTTGCTTGGTTCTGTGGCGGCGGTTTTATGGTCGAATCTTCTCAGCAAGGTCAGGCGCCTGGATAACAATATTTTTCTGACCCCGGCTTTCGTTTTCATAATTTACAGTGTGGCCGAAATGCTTGGATACAGCGGCCCGATTTCAGCGCTTTCTTTCGGCATAATGCTTGGAAATATTAATATTCTTCATCAAATACCATTCCTTGAAAATTATGCTGTTTTAAAGCCGATACAATTAAGCTATATAGAAAAATCTTTTTTTGGCGAAGCGGTGTTTTTACTTAAAACGTTCTTCTTCGTTTATATAGGGCTTTCAGTTCAAATGGCCAATTGGAATATAATACTGGCAGGTTTTGTCTTCTCTCTTGTCATATATCTGATCCGGATACCTGCGGTGAAATACGCAACTGGCAAAAACGTCAATCAATTCGATGTTTCAATGACTTCGGTCATGGTGCCCAAGGGACTTGTTTCGGCGGTATTGGTCGCGGTGATTTACCAGATGAAACTGAAGAACGCTTCCATTATGGGAGAACTTACCTATTCCGTTATTTTGTTTACTATTATATTTGCCACCATTCTCATTTTTCTGGTGGAAAAAACAAGGCTCCGAACCTTTTATACATCCTTTTTCCCCGACCACATTCTTCCCGGCGAAGAAACAAAAAGCTGATAAATAGCTCCCGGCAAATCTTCCCGGACAACATTTCCGCAGGCATGTGCTCGAGGCAGGATTTACAAGGTTTAAACGATTTTAGCAAGGAAATATTTAATTTAATTTTGGCAGATTTCGGATTGCCTTAGCCATTTGATAAAATCAGTTTCCGAAAAAATAAATACTTCCTGAAGTTTATTGTTTTCCGCTCTCTTTTGTTCTTCGTTCAATATTGAGTCCATAAAAATATTCTATAAAATTACAAGAGAAAAAGTTAGAATGCAAGAGAAAAACTTATTAAAAGTCAAAAAAACTCAAACTCAAAATGCAAGGTTTTTACGAAATGTTAATCTAAAATCGTGCACTTTTAATTGCTTTTTCAATGAACCCTATGCATGTAGATCCTAATAGTATCAAATTAACCTGAAAAAGACGGTCTTTCAAACAAAATCAACTCAGAAAACGTAACAAAATGCATACAGCAGACTCTTTTTAGGAATGAAGTACATAGGCGTTATTCAGCATATTAATGTCAAACATTCCGTCATAAGGAAGATTTATGGGAACTACGTCAATCATCATTGCCCTTTGTCTTTCCGTAAAGCCGGTATATGTGAAATTTGCTTCCCCCTTGCTCCAATTTCAATGTTTAAATCGCTCATTGCAGCTCCTTCTTTCTTGCCTGCTTACTTTCGGGCTTCGCCCGATTTTTTGGCGGACGAGCTACAAAATCAGGGTGGCGGGCCTGCCCGCCGTCGCCGTAGTGGCGGGTAAAACCTCGCCAACGCTGTAGTGGTGGGTGGAGTTAAAATTGGTGTGGTTTTCTCATTATAAATAAATACTTAAATCCTCTCAAATAAAAATTAAACTGCCTTGCTCTATTGTGCCAAGCTTCCGTGTTTGATGTTTGGTTGTGTCTTGTCAAACAAACAATATCAATGGGCTCAAAATATTTTTCTAACCTTTGCCACATCAAAAATCCTGTTGGTGTGAATTTCTTTTTTATCCATTGATCAGCTATAACCCAGCCCATTACTTTGTTTGGTTTTAATATTCTGGCAATTTCTCTCGCTGTTTTTTCTAACTCATCATAAAACTTTTTATCCTCGCAGGAAATTTTGCCAATACATTTTTCATCATCAGAATACTTTATATTGTCAGAATATGGCGAATCAATAAAAACAAAGTCAACACTATTGTCTTGAAGTGGAATTTTCCGAGAATCATTTTTAATTACATCAGGTCGCACGACATTGAGGTCATAACCGATTACTTTTCTGTTTAGTTCCTTTGCGACATCAATTGTGGTTCCACTCCCGCACATCGGGTCAACAACTAAATCACCCTCTTTTGTGTAGCGTTGTAATAAATTCCAAATTACCATAGCAGGCGTAACGCCATTATATTTATTGTTTCCATGAGGCTTGTCGCCGTAATTTTGTCTCGGAAAATCCCAAAGCGTTGTTGATTCTAAAATTAAATCTTTAGGCATTTTTTTTGCCGATAATATTCGGATATTATTTTTTGGTACAATTTTTCGTAGTGAACAGCTTTATATTTCGTTTCAATTTCACATAAAATAGTCTGGGCATGCAAAAGCAATTCTCTAACACGAACAATTTTTTGATAATAGGGTGTTCGATACTTTGGTTTTTCGTGGATTTCACTAGTAATTCTTCCCCATTCTTTTTGCAATTGTTTTTTGGTCATATAAAATCACTTTAATAACTTTTTCAAGTCTTTAACAAACTTATCAAAAGTTTTTATTTTATCACTTTCTTTTATTGGTAAGCTGCTCATCACATATGCTCCATCTAAATCAACTTCAACTATTGCTCTACTTTTATTCATAGGCTTATCTCTGTCTCTTATACACATCTCCGAGCCCACGAGACCTCTCTACATCTCGTATGCCGTCTTCTGCTTGAA
>CALEIX010000211.1 GCA_937898825.1 uncultured Elusimicrobia bacterium
AGAGAGGTCTCGTGGGCTCGGAGATGTGTATAAGAGACAGGAATAAAGAATCCATTCCTTATATAAAGAAGTGGGAAATAATGGATTCAAGCAACCCGTATGTATATCTGGAAAAAGGCTGGCATTATCTGGCTATAGAGGATTACCTGCAAGCGCAAAAAGCATTGAGTGAAGCCTTGACTCTGACAGCTGAACAATCCCTTTCTGCTGAAATAAAACTTCTTCTCTCTTACTGCGAAACTTATTTAGCAGGACCGCTCAAAGCTATCAGGGAATTTCAGGAATCCTATCACAAATACCCATATATTGTATCCCTGGCGTCTCTCCTCGCGAGTAGAGCATATGCCAGAATCAAAGAGCGGCAGTATTCCCTGATTTTCCTGAAGCAATCGCTGGAATACGATACTAAAAACTTTCAGGCGCTGATAGATCTGGCAGAAACGTACGACAAAGTGAATTACATAGTCCCTGCGTGGCAAAGTTTTTACACGCTACTTCAAATAGACCCCACCGAAGAGTACTTCAGAAAAAAGGAGAAAAAACTTTCAAAATCCCTCAAAGGAAAAAAAGAAAATTTATTTCACTGGACCCGCCTGTCATGGCCGGTCCATGACAAACCGCCGGAAAGACTTGGAAAAAAACGAATACGAATAGCTCTGTTTTCAAATAAAAAAGGAACCCCTGCAAGACTCTCAAACTTTTCTTTTATTGCCAACACCTCTTTTAAAATAGAGGATTCAGTTCTCGGGAAGATTGCCGAAGGTAAGCCCAATACTCAATGGCAGATACTTTACGACAGCAAAAACGGGGTTTATGAGGTCAAGGACAATTTTTCCGTTTCGATTCGCAAAACCAGAAACCAACTTAAAATAACACCCTCCAGGCCGACCGGCATCATTCTCATTAAAAGCCCCAAACTCATGAGCACAAGTTTTGGTGTTAGCCGCGGCGATCGGGAGATAGCGGGAATCTTGAGCATAATACCACACAGCAAGGGAGGATTTATTCTCGTAAACAATACATTCCTTGAGAACTGTGTTTCGCCCATAACATCCTTTTACTCCAAAGGCAGGAAAAACATAGAAGAGCTGAAAGCAGTAGCTGTGGTCGTGCGAACAAAACTCTTAAAGCTGTTTTACACCCACGAAGCCAAAAGCCCTTACTACGACATAACCGATTCAGGAAGGCATATTGAATTTGCGGGTCTTCAGGTTGAAAACAGAAACAGTCTTAAAGCCGTAAAAATGACAAAAGGTGAAGTCCTTTATCTCAGAAATACTCTCGCCAATGTGGACATGCATGAAGCCTGTGGAGGAATTACCGAAAATGGAGTGAACGACAATTCGAGTATGCCCAGGGAAAAAACGCCCTTCGCTCTATATTCATGGACGCTCTCTTCTCCGCCCGCTAACCTGCTGTGCCTTCCGCTGGACAAAGCAGAAAGTGCAAATGTCTACTGGCATGAATTATTGGACGCCAAATGGATAGAAAAAAGAGCAAACAGGAAATACAAAATTGGGAAATTGAAATCACTGATTCCATTAAAACGGGATAAAAACTTCAAGGTGAAGTCTCTTCGAATAGAGGGCACCGCCAAAAGCGTCGATATAAAAGGATTTAAGGAAATATCGTATATTTTAGCAGCCGGCACTCTTCGTTCAAGCACTTTTGATATTCGACCTCTGTTTGACGGCAAGTTTCCGGTTTCGTTCCTGCTTCGGGGAATAGGAACCGGTAACGGAAAGGGATTGTGCCTCTGGGGCGCCAGAGGCATGGCTGAAAACCTGGGGCGAAAATACAAATACATTCTCAAACACTATTTTCCGGGAACGCGCGTAAAGAAAGTAAGAATTTGATGACCATAAAAATTCTTCACATAATCACCAAGCTTCAGTTGGGAGGCGCGCAGCTAAACACCCTCTACACGGATACGAATTGCGATAAAAAAATTTTTTCTTCTGCTATAATCTCCGGGAAAGGCGGGATACTGGATTCAAAATACGGAAACAGAATTCTTTTTTCAAATTACCTTTCACGGGAAATAAATTTTTTTAAAGAGCTGCCTGCCTTTTTTGAACTCCGGAAAATGATAAAAAACGTAAAACCCGATATTGTGCACACCCATTCTTCAAAAGCCGGAATCCTGGGAAGATTGGCGGCTTTTTCCGCCGGCGTTCCAGTTATAATTCATACTTTTCACGGTTTTGGTTTCAATCCGCATCAAAATTTTATCAAGAGGAGTTTCTTTGTTATTCTCGAGAAAATCTGCGCGAGCGTAAGCGACAAACTGATTTTTGTTTCGAAAGACAACATGCACCTCGCCGAAAAGTTGGGAATCGGAAATCCCGAAAAGCGCTGTCTGATAAGAAGCGGAATAAAACTCTCCAATTATCCCGCTAAAGTAGATCCACTGGCAAAACGCAAGGAACTGTCCCTGCCCGAAAAATCCAGGATTATAATAAGCGTCGGGAATCTCAAACCTCAAAAAAATCCGGATGACTTCCTGAAAATCGCCGAAAACATAATACCAGTAACGGATAATTCGGTTTTCCTGTATGTGGGCGGCGGAAACAGGCTCGATTATTTCCAAGCACAGGTCAGAGCCAAAAAACTTGAAAACAGATGCATGTTCCTCGGCTGGAGAAACGACATTGGCGAGCTGCTGGCAATTTCCGATATTTTTATTTTAACCTCGTTATGGGAAGGCTTGCCGAGAAGCCTGGTGGAAGCGCTCAAAAGCGGTCTCGTGGCTGTGTGCTACGACACGGACGGAATTAAGGATATTTTACGCGACAACGAAAACGGATTTCTGGTGAAGAAGGGGGACATCCGCGCTATGTGTCACCGCGTCAAAAAACTCCTTGACGACGACGCTCTTAGAAAAAAAATGGCGGAAGGCGCAAATCTCACGGAATTGAAAGAATTCGACATCCGATACATGCTTCGTCAGCTTGAAGATTTATACAAACTGTCAAAATCATAAATTTCTTGCAAACCCGCTTTGGCAGACTGCATTTGAAAAACGGGGTCGCCGCTCAAGGCGCGTAACCATGCGGGGTAGGAATATTTCCTATGCTTGTGGAATTTTCCGGAGCTTGAAAGCATTGGCAAAAATGTATAATAAACTGTATCTATGGGAAACAAAGAACTTTCAATAATCATTCCCGTATACAACGAGCAGGAGAACTTGCGTCCTCTGTTTTCCGAACTAAGCGGGGTTCTGGAGAAAAACCGCTTGAGCGCTGAAGTGATTTTCGTGAATGACGGCAGTACGGACAAGAGCGAAACAATCCTCGCAGAAATATGCGAAAAAAATTCCAACACAAAAACGCTGAGTTTCACCAGAAATTTCGGGCAGACCGCCGCCATATCTGCAGGCATCAGGGAATCTTCCGGCGATTTGATAATCACGATGGACGCTGATATGCAGAACGATCCTGCAGACATTCCGAGACTGATTGAAGAAATCAATGATACATGCGACGTAGTCAGTGGATGGAGAAAGAAGAGAAAAGACAGTTTGTTTTCCCGGAAACTTCCTTCCTGTTTGGCGAATTATCTCATTTCATTTATGACCGGCATAAAACTGAAGGATTACGGTTGCACGCTGAAAGTTTACCGCTCCCACTTCCTGAGAAAAGTAGACATTTGCGGAGAAATGCATCGTTTCCTGCCGGCAATACTCGGATACATGGGAGCCCGAATAAAAGAAGTCCCCGTTAATCACCGCCCGCGGCAAAGGGGCGTGTCAAAGTACGGAATGTCAAGAATCTTCAAAGTCGTGCTGGACTTGCTCACCGTCAAATTTATGGGGGAATACATATCGAAACCGATATACCTTTTCGGCGGGACAGCGTTTTTTTTCCTGTTTTTTTCCGGGATATTTTCGGCGATAACCCTGTATAAAAAATTTTTTGAAGGAATTTTCGTCAAGGATCAGCCGCTTTTCCTGGTTGCAATTTTATTCGCCATCATAGGTGTGCAATTCGCTCTTCTAGGACTCCTGGCTGAAATACTGGTGAGAACCTACTTCAAAATCAATGACCGCCCGAACTACTTAATTAAATCAAGAAAATGAAACTCCGGTTGTTGGCGCCTGGAACGAAGATTTTTCACGCAAAATTGATATAATATAACCTTATGTGCAGAGAACTTGAATTTCAAATCGAGGAAATCCGCGAAAAAGACGGGCTTTTTGTGGATAGGGATATTCCCGCGTCTTTTTTTCAGGAAGCGATGGAGCCTGGGAACCACGTGAAGAAAGTGCATCTAAAAGCTGCTTTTTCGGTTGGAACGGATTCAATTCTTGCGGAAGGAAGCATTAACGCCGAGCTTGAACTTCTATGCGCCAGGTGCGGAGAACAATTTGAAACCCGTTTCAATGAAGACTTCAGCGAAACATACGAGTTCTGCGAATCTACAATAAATCTGCGGAACATAATATACGACATTCTCGCCCTGTCGGCAGGGATACAATCTTTATGTTCGGATGCCTGCCGGGGAAGATGTCCTCAATGCGGAGCAAATCTCAACCACGAAACCTGCGACTGTTTATCAAACATGCCCAATCCATTTGCTGCAATACGCGTTTTGGGCAATAAGGAGAAGCGAGATGCCTAATCCAAAGCGAAAACATACAAATTCAAGAACAAATTCAAGAAGAAAACAGAATTGGAAGATAAGAATATCCTCATTAAGCAAGTGCCCACAGTGCGGCGCTATGCGGCTTCCGCACAGGGTTTGCCCGGCCTGAGGCTTTTAAAAGGGAAGAATCGAAATACCGAAGAAAGAAAAAGCCAAAAAAGAGGAAACGCTTGCAAAATGAGAATAGCAATTGACGCAAACGGAGGGGATCTGGGCATCAAGCCCAACGTTGAAGGCGCCGTGCTTGCTGACAAACATCTTCAGGAAGAGATAATTCTTGTCGGAAGGGATCCGGAAATAAGGGAAGAGTTGAGAAGACAAAGGCACACTCCTTCTCATCGTTTTCGTATAATGCACGCGCCGGATAAAATAGAAATGAATTGCGAGCCCATAGAAGAATGCCGCAACAAGCCCAATTCTTCTCTGATGGTGGCCACTGACATGCTCAAAGACGGGCAGGCGGACGCGGTGATTTCAGCCGGAAATTCCGGCGCTACCATGATAGCCGCTCTGCTCAAAGTTAAGCGGATAAAGGGAATAATACGCCCGGCTATAGGCATTCCATTTCCGACTGAAAAAAGGGTCTCCCTTTTGATTGATGGCGGAGCCAACGCGGAAATAAAACCGTGGCATCTCGTTCAATTCGCGATTATGGGCTCGGTTTATATGAAAACCGTCTTTAATATTCCTAATCCAACGGTCGGCATTTTAAGCATAGGCGAGGAAGAGAACAAAGGGACTGCCCTGGTTCAGGAGGCAATAAGTCTCCTGAAGATATCAGGTTTAAATTATGCGGGTCCGATTGAAGGCAGAGACATTCCGGAAGGAAAAACCGATGTCGTGGTCACGGACGGATTCACCGGCAATGTCGTGCTTAAATTATCCGAAGGACTTGCCAGGACCATATTTAAAATGATACGCAACGAAATAAAGCGGAAATTCACCTATCAAATAGGTGCCCTTTTGATGAGAACAATTTTCCGCGACCTGAAAAAAAAGATGAATCCGGACGAACTCGGCGGGGCGCCGCTTCTGGGAGTGAACGCCCCGGTAATAATCTGCCACGGAAAAACAAACGCCAAAGCTATCTTTGCTGCCGTGCGTAGCGCCAGGAACTATGCCAATTCCACAATTATAGACAATATCAAAAAACAAGCCGTATCTCTTAAAGAGAAATTTGAAGAGAGAGAAAATGACAAAACAGGAGAATGATTTTTTTGCCGGCAAAACCGCCGTCATTACGGGAGCTGCTCAGGGTATTGGTCTGGCTATAGCGGAAAAATACGCCGCCAGCGGGGTCAACTGCGCTATGATAGACATTTCCGAAACCGTTGTTGCGGCGGCGGGAAATCTAAAGAACGAGTTTCCCGTAGAAATTCTGCCGCTATGCGTGGACATCTCAGACGAGAAAGCCTGCGATGAGGCGTTTCGCGAAATATTCAGGAAATTCGGCAGTATAGATTTCCTGGTCAACAATGCCGGCATAACCCGTGATAATCTTCTTGTGAGAATGAGCGAAGAAGATTTTAGTGCTGTAATTTCAGTAAATCTGAAAGGAACATTCCTCGCGTCTAAGGCGGCGGCCAGGGTAATGATGAAGAAAAGACAGGGGAGAATAATCAACATCTCCTCCGTGGTCGGACAGATGGGGAATGCCGGACAGACTAATTACGCCGCTTCAAAGGCGGGAATTATCGGGCTCACGAAATCACTGGCGCGGGAACTTGCCAGCCGAAATATTTTAGTCAACGCCGTAGCGCCTGGTTTTGTAAAAACGGATATGACCGAAAAACTAAAAAGCGAGATTAAGGAAAAACTCCTGAAAATGATACCTCTCGGGAGATTCGCGGAGCCCCGCGACGTTGCAAACGCCGTTATATTTCTTTCCGGGGAAAATTCATCCTATATCACCGGGGAAGTTCTGGCAGTGAACGGCGGAATTTATATATAATTGTGGGTTGCATAAGATTAAGGAGGAGAAATGGCAGTAGCGGAAAATCTGGAAGAAAGAGTAAAAAAAATAATCACTGAACAACTTGCAGTTGATTCATCTGAAGTTACCGACGAAGCCAAATTCGTTGAGGATCTGGGGGCGGATTCTCTGGACCTGTCTCTT
>CALEIX010000212.1 GCA_937898825.1 uncultured Elusimicrobia bacterium
TGAACACGCCCTCGGGTTCCATGTCCATTTTTTCATTCCATTTCAAGCTGCCGTTAGTCACGTCGTCCACAATCCCCACTGAAAAATCATCCCTGGGCCTGGCTGATTTCAGGTTGTCAAAAACGGATTTCGCCATCGCGGGATTGAATTCCTTGGAGCCGAGTCCGTACCTCCCGCCCACTATCACGGGAATTTTTTTGATTTTTCCGCTCTTCTTAGCGAGCGTAAAAGCCGCCACCCCGTCCTCATAAAGGGGCTCTCCCAGCGAACCGGGTTCCTTGGTGCGGTCCAAAACCGCGATTTTTTTCACGGTTCGCGGAATGGCGTCAATCAAATCCTCATTGGAAAAAGGTCTGTAGAGGCGTACCTTTATAACGCCCAGTTTATTCCCTTTTTTATTGAGATAATTAACCGTCTCCTCAACAGTGTCGCCCCCGGAAGCCATTATAATTATAACTTTATCCGCGTCCTGAGCGCCCACATAATCAAAGAGAGAATATTTTCTGCCGGTAAGTTCAGCAAATTGCTCCATAGTCTCCTTTACTATGCCCGCGGCAGCCTTGTAATACTTATTTATCGCTTCCCTGCTCTGGAAAAAAACATCCGGATTCTGGGCGGTGCCGCGCATGACCGGATTTTCGGGATTCAGCGCTCGCCTCTTATGGGCGGAGACCATTTCGGGAGTTATAATTTTGCGCATAACGTCGAAGGGTATCGGGTCAACCATATTCAATTCATGGGATGTCCTGAACCCGTCAAAAAAATGCAAAAAGGGAATTCTGGATTTAAGGGAGGCAGCCTGCGCTATCAGAGCGAAATCCATTGCTTCCTGCGGATTTGCCGAAGGCATAAGCCCCCAACCGGTTTGCCGAACCGCCATAACATCCGAATGGTCGCAAAAAATGGAAAGAGCGTGACTGGCTACGGAACGCGCCGAAACATGAAAGACGGACGGGGTAAGTTCGCCCGCTATTTTGTACATATTTGGTATCATAAGCAAAAGTCCCTGAGAAGCGGTAAAGGTCGTGGTCAGCGCCCCCGAAGTGAGCGCGCCGTGGACGGCGCCGGAGGCACCGCCTTCAGACTGCAATTCTACCACCAGAGGCACCGTTCCCCATATATTTTTCTCTCCTCTGGCACTTTTTTCATCTGCCATCTCGCCCATCCCCGAAGAAGGGGTTATGGGATATATGGCTATCACCTCATTTATTGCATGAGCTGTATAGGTTGTCGCGGTATTTCCATCCATTGCTACCAGTTTGTTTGGCATATTATACTCTCCTTATTATGAATGTATAACTAAATTCCTTATTAATTTCAGTATAGCATTTTGTAACTTCCTTGTTTAGTATTTCGCAAGCATCGGGTTCCGCGGCGGGAAAGGATTTTAAGGAAATCGGCGGCAATGGCGCGCCAATGAAAATATTCAAAAGAGGGCTTTAATACCGGATTTTTTATCTGGCGTTCTTCCTTCACTGCTCTCAAAATTTCCGCGGCACGCGCCAAATCTGCATAAGCAAACGACTGCCTGCAATCGGTCTTTTCATATTCATGCCCGGCAGTTTCTGCAATCTTGTATTTAACGAAAAAAGCGTTATTGTCTGTCAGAAAATCCTTTTGCCCACCGTAGTTAACAGATATGACGGGCCTGCCGCAGGCAATAGCTTCCAGGAAGGGAAGTCCGAAGCTTTCGGCGCCACAGAGCGAGAAATAAAAATCCGACCGGCGATATAAATCGCCCATTTCTCTTTCCGAAAGTCTGTCCGATATAATCTGCGTCTCGGGAAAATCTGCGCCTGTCAATTCATTGATTTTCTTTAATCTTGCGTCTTCGAATTTTTTGAATTTCTGCGGCATATAGGAAAGTTTAATCAGCAGCTTAACTGAATCCTTCCTTGAAAAAGCCATTCCAAAGGCGCTCAGGGTTTCATAAAGAGATTCCCGCTTATGCGCGGAAGAAACGCAGAAAAAAAGGACTTTTCCGCCATTTCTCCTTGCGGCCGGATAATAATGCGAGGGATTAAATCCATATCTCAAAATCTTAACTTTTTCCCTCCTTACCCCTGAGATCAAAAAAACTTCATAAGTGAAGCGGGAAGGAACAAAAACCAGATTCAGATGTTCATTTATATTTTTTACCCAGCAATCGGGAAGACGTGTAAATTCATATACGAGAAATCCTATTTTAAATTTACCTGAAGGCAGTAAATGATAATTTAGCGGATGCTCAAAAGTCAGGACAATATCTCCGAAATTTCCCCCTAAATTACTTCTAATTTCCTCATCAAGCGGAAAATTTTTGTCGTACAAAAAGCCCCTTCTCTCCCTAAAATTCACGCATGCCCCGCTATGCATGAGAGCAATCGCAAATTCCCGCGCTATTTTCGCCCAGCTGGATATTGATCTTATTAAGCCAAAATATGTTATTTTCATATGCACAATCAGCTAGTAGTATAATATATTTTATGCCGCGAGAAGTAAATTTCGTTCCAAAAAGATGCATATTTGAACCGGGCTATAGATGCAACCTTAAATGCCGCAGTTGTCTTGTGTGGCGGGAAGAATACCGCCGCGCAAAAGCTTCCCGCGAAAAAAGACTGAGTTTGACTGAATTTTCAAAGATTGCTTTCGACCTTTCCAGGAGCGGAGTGGAAAAAATGATATTCATAGGCGGAGAACCTCTGGCGGAAAAAGGGTGGGCGGCGCACCCTATTGCCTGTCTCTTATACACATCTGACGCTGCCGACGAATTAGACGGTGTAGATCTCGGTGGTCGCCGTATCATT
>CALEIX010000213.1 GCA_937898825.1 uncultured Elusimicrobia bacterium
CTTTATGATGTCTCTCAGATCCTTCTTTATCTCTTCCAGAAACTTTATCGCCTGCTGACTTTGAATCTGGTTTATTTTTCCCTGAACACCTGCGGATTTCTTGAAAAGCACTTTTTTTGCTCCTCGCAGAGAATATCCTTTTATAAAAATAAGATCTTTGAGGTCGTTTAGTATTTCTATGTCTCTTTTGGTATATCTCCTGTGGCCGCTTTTAAGGCGCAGGGGTCTTAAAAGTTTGAATTTAGATTCCCAATATCTTATGGTATGTTCCGGAACCTGGGTTTTTCCTGAGATTTCTTTTATCGTGTAATAATTTTTTTCGTTCATTTACAGAAGCGGAGGGTAGGATTTAAAAGGACCTCATGAGTTTCTTGGAAGCCTTGAAGCGTATGCTTTTTCTGGTTCCCACCATGACTTTTTCGTTTGTTTTGGGGTTTCGCGCCTGACGCGGTTTTCTTTCCGATAATTTAAATGTCCCGAAATTGGATATTACCACCTTTTCGCCATTTTTCAAAGCGTTTGTTATTATTTCAAAAACTTTGTTAACGAATGTTTTTGCCTCCATTTCAGTCGGAGCGGTTTTGGAAATTTCCTTGATTATGTCAAACTTATTCATTTCCCTCCTCCTTATCTGTCTCGTTATTTTGCTTTTTTCTTTTTTCAAGCATTTGATTGATAATATCCTTTGGCGTGAGGCTTTTCAATTCCTGCTTGAATTTTTCCACATCATCTTTGCTTATGGGTTTGTTCAGGGATTGGATTTTGCTTATCACATTTTCGTTTATGTAAATTGGGCAGCCGTATCTGACAGCCAGGGCTATGGCGTCAGATGGCCTGGAGTCCACTACTCTGGATTTCACTTCTGCCGGGTCCGTTATGTTTATTTGCGCGTAATAGGTGTTGTTCAGTATCTTCGTGATTTTAACTTTCTTTACTTTATATCCCAAACTTTCCAAAATAGAATAAATCAGGTCATGAGTCATTGGTCTTGGTGAGGGATAACCGGAAAGCATTATGGCGATGGCCTGCGCTTCCATCGGCCCTATCCAGATGGGAATTATGCGTGAGCCGCTCACTTCATCCAGAAAAATTATTGATTCGGTGAGGCTGGTTGCCAAAGAGTAAATTTTGAGTTCAATTTCTTTTTCTTCTTTTTTCATAAGTATCCCCTGTTTTTTAGTTCGCTTTAACCATGAACAGGTCAAGAACCTTCCGCCGGTTTTGTTTTCTTGTGTTTGTAAGATAACTCCTGTCCTTTTAGTATCCTGCGTATGTTCGGTATATGGGTATGGAGAATTAGCGCGCAGACAATTAGAGCCATGATAGAATAAGGTCTGGACATTTTCAGGTAAAAGCTTAGAATCGGCAGCGTAATTGACGCCGCCATGGAGCCGATTGAAATATGTTTTGTCGCGCTCACGGCTATAACAAAGACGATAAAGGCGCCCAGGACGGGCAAGGGAAGAATGGCGGTAAAAACTCCGGCAGATGTCGCCACGCCCTTGCCTCCCTTAAAGTTCAGGAATATTGTCCATATATGTCCCGCTATGGCGGCGGCTCCGCATAGTATTATGACAGTATAATTTCCGGGAAAAAGATTTACAGCGAGCAGGACCGGACCGAGCCCCTTGAAAAAATCGGTTATAAAGGTAATTATTCCGGCTTTTGCTCCCAGGGTTCTGTAAACGTTCGCTGTTCCCGGGTTGCCAGAGCCGTATTCTCTTATATCAATGCCATGCATTTTACCCACCAGATAGCCGGTCGGTATTCCGCCAAGCACATAACTTAATGTTACAATCCCTATGTATGATATCATCGCATTACCTTCATTATATAAAAACTTTGCCCCCCAATTTAAGAAAACCGGCAAAACCCAGATGATGCGGGGTTGTTACGGGGCGCACAAAAGTGATTTTTTACGCCGTTAAAATCCGTTGCGGCAAACCCATTTTAATCGCAAGAAAAGAAATTCTTCAATAAGGTTTAGATTTCAGACAAGAGTTTACTGCTTATGCGCGCGTAGTTTTCATCGGTAGCTGCGAATTTAACAAGCACGGTTTTATTAAAAGAACGAGTGCGCACGTCCATGGATGATTTGTATATTTCATGAAGAATATTACATTGTTTAAGGGGTATTTTCAGCTTGCGTGGTTTCCACCTCTTTTGCAATCTTTTTTTTGTGGCCCGTAAAAGTTCTTTTATTCCTTTTCCGGTTGCCGCTGAAATAAATACCGGGTTAAAACCCGAAAATTTTTTCCTTAAATATTTGCCATTGGGCGCAAGGTCTATTTTGTTGAATACGTTTAGAATTTCAGGCAGGGGCTTTTTTTTGATTTCAGCAAGTTCGCGCAGAGTATTCTCTACTGTTTCATGCTGGAACATGCATTGAGGAGAAGATATGTCGTGAAGGTGAATAATTAAATCGGAATCGAGGATTTCCTCCATTGTTGCCCTGAACGCCGCTATGAGCATATGCGGTAATTTTTGTATAAAACCGACGGTATCGGTAAAAAGAGCCGTCCCCCCGCCCTGAAAATCGACCCTTTTTGTTAGAGGGTCCAACGTTGCGAATAATTTGTTGTCCGCGTATATATTATGTTTTCCTTTTGTTAATCTGCTTAAAAGCGTGGACTTGCCGGTATTGGTATATCCCACAATCGCCACCTGGGGCGAAGGAATGGCGTTTCTGTTTTTGTTCTGAACGGCACGCTCTTTTTTTATTGATTCTATTTCGTTTTTCAAGTGAACTATCTTATTTTGAATAATTCTCCTTTTATATTCAATTTCTCTTTCGCCGGGACCTCTCGCCCCTATTATTCCCCTTTGCTGGGAAAGGAATTTCCCCCTACCGCTCAGCCGTGAAAGATTATAGGAAAGATTTGCAAGCTCAACCTGGAGTTTACCCTCTCTTGTTCTTGCGCGGGAGGAGAAAATTTCCAGAATAAGTTTGGTGCGGGTTACAATTGGCGTGTTTAACAGCTGGTGAAGGTTCCTTTCCTGCGTCGGGGATATTTCGTTATCGAAGACAATACTGTTAATCCCCAGTTCATTTATTAGCGCTTTTATTTCCTCTATTTTCCCCCGTCCTATGAATGTGGAGGAGTTATATGAGTGCAGTCTTAGGCGCATTTTCAACGCGGATTTCATGCCCATTGTGAGGCATAGACTTTCCAATTCCTCCAGCTCGTTCTCTCGTCCTTTTTCGGTTTTCAGTTTAGCCGAAATCAATATTGCTTTAGTTGCATCCGCTTTCAATAATTTCCTCCGCCGTTTTTTCCGGTATGAATTTATTTTTTTCGAAAAACACGATTCTTTTGATATTTTTATATCTTGAAAACCATGTGTTCTGCCTCTTTGCGTACGCGAGGGTTAGTTTGATTATTTTGTCTATTGCTTCTTTGCGGCTCAGTTTCATGTCAATAAAATCCATTATTTGTGGATAACCCAGAGATTTCAGAGCGGGGCATTCTTTTGGATAATTCATTGATAACAGTTTTTTTGTCTCAAGCACCCATTCATCAAAATTGCCTAAGATTCTCTTTTTAATTCTTTCGGTCAGGAGATTTTTCTCCCATCTTACGAAGACGAATGTCGCAAGATTTGTAGGAAGAGAGTTAAAAAAGCATCCACTCCATATTTTTGATATCTCCTTGCCGCAGATTTCCTTCACCTCCAGCGCCCTTATCACCCTGTCTCTTATACACATCTGACGCTGCCGACGAATTAGACGGTGTAGATCTC
>CALEIX010000214.1 GCA_937898825.1 uncultured Elusimicrobia bacterium
TGAAAAAAAGGAAGCCACGAATAACAGAAAGTTTCGTTTCTAAAAAGAGTTATTTGTCGAAGAACAAAAGGAGAAAAATTTTAGTTGAAGCTTGACACTTTACATAACAGCGTTCATTGCGTTCATTGAGTTCATAGCGTTAAGCGTTCATTGAGTTGCGCGCTCGTGGAGTTTGTTGCGTTGTGGTTCCCGCTTTCGCGGGGACAAGGCTTTCGCGGGAATGACAAAAGGTCGCACTACTTGTGTCCCTGTGCTCTTGTGTTCTTGCGCTCTTACGCTCTTGTGTTCTTGCGCTCTTACGCTCTTGTGTTCTTGCGCTCTTGTAAGGAGGTAGTATGCCGATTACTTGCGAGTTCAGATATTTAAGACCGAAGACTCTTAATGATGTCCTTAATTTTTTGTCCCATTGCGGAAGCGAGGCGAAAATTTTAGCCGGAGGAACGGATCTTATAATAAAGCTTAAAGAGGATATTGAAAAGCCGAAATGCGTGATAGACATCAAAGACGTGAAAGAGTTTTATGGCTTAAAATTTTCAAAAGGCGAGTTGAAAATAGGCGCTCTTGCGACTTTTTCCGATATTATCGATTCCCCCCTCGTTAAAAACAGGTTTCCTTTAATATGGGAAATGGCGCATGCCGTCGCTTCGAGCGGCATCAGAAACAGAGCCACGGTAGTGGGAAATATCTGTTCCGCGGTTCCATCGGCGGATTCTGCCCCGGTTCTGGAGGTTTACGAGGCAAGTGTAATCGCTATCAGCTTGCGCGGAGAAAGAAAAATATCTATAAATGATTGGTTCACCGGACCGAAGAAAACGGTTTTGCGGGAAGATGAAATTGTTTCCCGCGTAGAAGTTCCCCTTCCAAAAACAAGGCATGACGGCGCTTATCTCAAATTATCCAGATACGACGGCGAGGATCTGGCTCAGGCGGGAATTGCGGTTCTCGCTTTTTCAAACGGCACTTTCAGGATAGCTCATTGCGCTTTAGGGCCGAAACCCGAGAGAGCAATAAACGCAGAGAAAATTTTGAAAAGCAAATCCCCCGCTTCTTTGAATATTGAAAAAGCGAAAAAAGAATTTTTAAAGCAGATAAAGCCCATATCTGATATACGCTCAACTAAAGAATACAGAATACATATGGCCGGCGTGATGTTTAAAAGGGCGGTGGAAAAAGCCGTTTTGAGATTGAAAGGCAGAGGCCTGAAATACGGAGATGGGCAAGTCGTATAAAAACATTGATATGTAAATACGATGATAAGTTGATAAGGATGGTTAATATGTATAAAAGGTTTGAAGATTTAAAAGTTTGGCAGGAAGCGAGAATATACCGGCGAAAATTATATTCTCTCGTAAAAAAATTTCCCAAGTCGGAACAATATGCTTTGTCTTCCCAATTATGGCGAGCCGCGATTTCAATAACGTCAAATATAGCTGAAGGACATGGCAGATTTCATTGGCAAGAAAACATGCAATGTTGCCGAATGTCAAGAGGTTCTATAAATGAAACGCTGGACCAGTTATATATTGCGAAAGATTGCGGCTATATTAGCGCTGGCGATTTTAAGAATTTGTATGATGAAGGCAGGAAAATAGAACAATTATTAAATGGATATATACGGTATCTCGCGAAACAAAAATTATCCGGTTAAAAATTTGCAGCATTGTTTTTTCGTATCAACCTATTTACTTATTGTCGTATTTACGCTTTTGGAGGATTTACTATGGAAAAAATTGAAATAACTTTTAGATTGAACGGAAACAAAGTAAGCGCCTTGGTCGAGGCGAACGATATTTTGCTGGATGTGTTAAGAGAAAAATTCGGCGTCAAAACTCCGAAAAGCGGCTGTGAAAGAGGAGATTGTGGAACATGCACGGTCCTTATGAACGGCAAAAC
>CALEIX010000215.1 GCA_937898825.1 uncultured Elusimicrobia bacterium
CTCCTTATTTGTGAAGTCAAGCCCAAAATTTCATGCTTGGGAAATCTCTCAGTAATTTTATAAATCCTAAAAGCTAAATCATCCGCTTTCTGAAATATAATAAGATTTTTATACTCTCCCATATTTGTCCCCTCCGCGCCTTCGCGCTTTCGCACTTCCGCACTTCCGCACTTCCGCACTTTCGCACTTCTTTCGCGTCCTTTGCGTCTTTCAAACGGCCATTGTATTTTTGGAACAAGCAAGAAAACTTTACCAATGAGACCAAAGATTTTGGAAGGCTTTTTTGGTGAAAATAAGCAAAATTCGGGGTTACTGCGGAAGTTGGGATAGAAAACGAACGCTGAAAAATGCGTTTGTCGCAATCCCCTAGTAACCGGGTCATTCATTCCTCCAGTTCCACACGATGGGTGGACATTCCCTCAAAAATAGTTCAAGAGGGGAAAATTTTTTCCATAGCCTGTCGCCATGGATAAACAGTAATGTTCCCAAGCCGGTAAGGTTTGGGACAAAGGCAGATGCAATAAAGTATTGCTTTTTTATTTTCCGATTTAAATGATTTCAGGGCATGCATGTCTCGTTCTGTTGGCGAATTGCTTGATTTGATTTCAATTGCAATAGGCGGTTCAGAATAATTTTTAGACAGAATGATGTCAACTTCTAATCCCGTGTTTGTTCTCCAATAGTAAAAGTGATAACCAGATTCTGTATAATCGTTAAGCCGGATTAATTCTTGAACCACAAACGTTTCAAAAAGCTTTCCAAAACGGTAAGAACCTTCTTTTAGTTCAGACTTTAACTCTCCGTTAATCGCGTTGAGCACACCACAGTCAAAAAAATAAAACTTTGGGCTTTGACATAATTGTTTACGGATAGAATGAGTCCATCCTTCAATCCTGAATGCAAGAAGTGTGTCTGTAAGAATAGAAAAAAAATCTATTGCTGTTTTGGTGCTGACCCCGCAGTCCCGGGCTATTTTTGTAAAATTAACGGGTTCTCCATTCATCTGCCCTGCCACATCAAGGAATCGGATAAATTTGTCTATCCTGCGCAGGATGGCTTCCTGCATAATTTCCTCTTTTAGATAGGTTTCCACATATGCCTTGAGTGTCCGTTCAGGAACTTCATCTTGCAGATAAATAGCAGGCAGTGTTCCAAACTGAAGTGCCCGCTTTAAATCTATTTTGCATTCTCTATCAGTAAGAGGATGAAGATTGAGCGTCCATGCTCGTCCTGCCAGAAGATTGGCGCCTCCGCGTTTCAATTTCCGCGCACTGGAGCCAGTCATTAGAAACTGTATTCTGGTTTTGTTTTGTTCAATCAGGGAGTGAATCTCGTCAAGGAGGGCAGGTATTTTCTGGATTTCATCAACAAACACCGTGAGAGCTCCTGATTCAAGTTTATGCTCAATTTCTTTTCGGAAAAGTCCTGGAAGCGTCAAGTAGCGGGTAAAAACCTCATAGTTAAACAGGTCCACCATGAAAGTGTTACATTTGCTTTTTACAAACTCAAGAGAAAGCATGGTTTTGCCGACACCCCTTGGTCCAAAAAGAAAGGAGGAACGGGTCTTTCCCAGCAACATATCAAGGTTAAGATATCTCTTTACCATACTCCATATTTATAATATATTTGTGAACCAAAGTCAATACCTCGCGTTCGCTCATTAGAAATGTCTCCTCCTGGGGCGGACAGACAGCCCATAAAAGATGTAGCCACGCGCCTAAATGGCACAAGCCTACAGGAACACAAGAGCATAAGTCGGAAGTCGGGGAGCGGAAATAGTGAGGAGTGAAGAGTAAGGAGAAAATGAATGAATAAACCGCGTAAAAAAATAAAAGTGGTTGGAAATCGGAAGTCGGAAGTCACAGGAGCACAGGAACACAGGAGCACAGGAACACAAGTTGTAAGTCAGGAGTCAAGAGTCGGGAGTCGGAAGTCACAGGGGACAAGTAGCGGGTTGCAAGAGAAAATAAACACAATGAACTATAAACGCAATAAACTCTATGAACGCTATGAACTCAACGAACGCTATAAACGCAATAAACGCAATGAACGCAATAAACGCTCAACGCTATAAACGCTCAACGCTATGAACGCTCAACGCTATAAACGCTCAACGCTATGAACGCTCAACGCTATAAACGCAATAAACGCAATGAACGCAATAAACGCTCAACGCTATAAACGCAATAAACGCTCAACGCTATAAACGCAATAAACGCAATGAACGCAATAAACGCTCAACGCTATAAACGCAATTAACGCAATATTATTCCGCCTTTATCAGCAAAATTTCAATCCTGCGGTTCCTGGCACGCCCCTCTTTTGTGGCATTGCTTGCAACCGGTCTGTTTTCCCCGTAGCCTATGCCGGCAAGTCTTTTGGAATCTATACCCTGCTTTTCCATATAGTCAATAACGCTGTATGCTCTTGCCATGGAAAGTTCCCAATTCGTTCTATACCTTCCGCCAACTATCGGCACGTTGTCGGTATGCCCTTCCACTATAATCTGGTTGGGAACAGTCTTGAGTTTTTCAATTATGGGAACCAGAAACTTCTTCGCTTTTTGTTGCAAAACGGCTCTGCCCGAATCAAACAAAACGCCCTCGCCCAGCACAAGTCTTATCTTTTTTTCCGTAGATTCAAATCTAATCATTCCGGCAAGTTTGCTTTTAACTATGGATTCCTGCAATTTGCCGGCAAGCTCTTCTTCTTTCTCGCGCATCTTTGCCCGCTCCAGTCTTTGAACGTTTGCCTTTCCGCCAAAAACTTTCTGAATACTGCTTAAGGACTCCTCGTATTTCCGCGACTTTCGTTTATCGGCTTTAACGAGTGAAAAGGAAAACAAAACCAGAAAAAAAATCATCAAATAACTCATCAAATCTCCGTAGGTAATCGCCCACAGGGCGCCTTTATTCAAACTGTTTTCCAGGTCGTCCTTCCTGCTCCTGTATATCGCCATAATTTACTTCTCCTTATTCCATTGACAATTCAAAATTTTGAGCCCCGCCAATTCATATTCAAGTTCAGAAAGAGCGTTCTTTAAACCTATCAGGTCTTTTCGCTGCGTCATGTCGAGTCCCTCACTGGCATTCTCAAAACCCCTGATGGCAGCGCGTATTTCATTCATTTTCCGGTCTATTTTGTCCGCAAACTCATCAAGGAAATTTTGCTTTGTTTCGTTTATCATGGAAAACACTTTCTCAAACCTGCCGGCTATTTTCCATTGCGAGTTCAAATTCTCTTCGGATTTAGCGAGGACATCTGAAATAAAACGGGAAATTTTATCTTCATGCTCCTTCAAAATTTCATCTATGCTGCTAACACGCCCAACAGCTTTTTTCATGTTTTTACCAAACTCATTGGCTAAATTCTCGAATCTTTCGCATTTCGGGTTAATCTCTTCATTTATCACGCGATTAAACTGTTGAAGGTTACTCTCAACCCTGCCTTCCATTTCAATCATTTTGTTCTCAATCGCTTTGACATTGCTTATTACATCGTTCATCTGACACCCAAAATTTTTAACAATTTCATCTTTTGTTTTTTCAAGACTTTTACTGTAAGACTCTCGCGATTCGTCCAGTCTATCGACAAGCAAGGAATCTTTCGAACTAACAACACCTTTCAATTCTTCAAAGAGACCAACCAGCCTGTTTTGCGTGTCATCTATTTTACCGTTTATCACTTCAAAATTTCCGCCGATTGTTTCTTTTAGATTAAGGGAAACTGCCTCAATCTTCCGGTTAAAATCCTGTTTTATTTCTTCCCTGGCTCTATTCAAGTTTGCCGCGGACTCTTCTTTCAAATCCGTTATTTCTGCACGCAAAGGCACAATATTCGTTGACAATTCACCAATGTTTTTCGAACATGCATCAAGTTTTTCTTTCATCGCGTTCATTTCGCTCCCAAGCGAATCGGTTTTCTCGCCAAAAGCCCTGCTTATTTCCTCAGTTTTTTCATTGACAGTATCATTCAACCAACTGAAAAATTTTTCGAGGTGATTATACAAAGGCTGCATTTTCTTCTCCATGGACCCCTCTATCTGTCTGATATAAGCTTCCATGTCTTTTTTTATGCCGGTTATCTGACCTTCCAATTTCCGTTCACTGGCATCTTTACCCTCTCTCATAACGGAAAAAATCCCCTGCACTTTTCGCTCAAAATCCTCTCTAATTTCTTCTTTCACCTTCTTCAAATTTTCGGCAGCTTCCATTTTTAGCCCCGTAAGTCCCGTATTCATGGACTTGAGGTTAGCATTTAGTGTTTCATTTATTTGCTCTATGTGACTTGTGAAACCTACTTTTATTTCGCGCATTTTTTCTTCAAGCGCTCTAAAAGCGTCTGAAAATTTTTCATTCAT
The DNA here is from genome assembly GCA_937898825.1 of uncultured Elusimicrobia bacterium. GTDB lineage: Bacteria > Elusimicrobiota > Elusimicrobia > Elusimicrobiales > UBA9959 > CALEIX01. Next base: position 4,361 of record CALEIX010000215.1, read on the forward strand.
AGTGGAGAAATCATCGGCATTCCTTTTCATTTCATCATAAAACCTGCTGAGACCCTCTTCTACCCGGCTCTGGAGACCGCTTATTTTTTCATACATCACGCTCATTTTTGCTTCAATTATAAGCTGAACATCCCTTTCCTGCTCTTCTTTCACATTTTTCACAAAACCTTCTAACGCATTCCGAAAAGACTTAAGTCTTTCATCTACAATGTCCCCTGCAATTTTTTCGATTTTTCCATTTTCAAATTTAATTCCGTTTTCCGAAATTTGCTGTTTATTGAGGAGTTTTTCATAAAAATCCATAAGACGCTTTTCGAGAACCTCAACTCTCTGCCAGGATTTTTCGGCCAATTGCCGCATCTGCCGGTCAAGGTCGGATGATTTCAATTGTTCCCGCACCGCTTTTATCAATTCCTCTATTTCCCCTGTCTCTTATACACATCTCCGAGCCCACGAGACCTCTCTACATCTCGTATGCCGTCTTCTGCTTGAAA
>CALEIX010000216.1 GCA_937898825.1 uncultured Elusimicrobia bacterium
ATGATACGGCGACCACCGAGATCTACACCGTCTAATTCGTCGGCAGCGTCAGATGTGTATAAGAGACAGCATATGAGGTGTTATCTGTCTTTAGGTTCCAATCTTGGAAACAGGTTAAGAAATATAGAAAGAGCCATTGAATTTATTGGGAAGAAATATTCTGTGTTAAAGGTATCCAGGATTTATGAAACTCCTCCTATGTATTTTAAGAAACAGCCATTGTTTCTAAACTGCGCTGTTGAGATAGAATTTTCGGGGAAATGCCGGGCCCTCCTTGAAAACATGCAGCAAGTAGAAAATAAGTTAAAAAGGAGAAGAAAATTTAAGTTTGGTCCCAGGACTATAGATATCGACGTGCTCTTTTGTGGGAAACAAATCATAAATACAAACAACTTGACTATTCCTCATCCCGGAATATCTGAAAGGGAGTTTGTTCTTCATCCACTTGCAGAAATTGCTCCCGGGTTCAGGCATCCTCTTTGCGGGGAAAAAATTGAGGATATGCTGAAGAAAATAAAAAACCTGGGGAATGTATCCATATATCCGAGAAATTATGAAGACGCTGCCAAAGTTTTGCTTTCTATTGCGCCTGGAGATACATACAATCTATCGGGTATGAAGAATTTAATAAGGAAGGCGGGAGCTCTTTTTTGTGGAAAAACAATTTACATTCACATAGCGGGGACAAACGGCAAAACCAGCGTGACGCGGTTTTTATCAGCGGCTCTGACCAGGTTCGGTTATCGAACGGGGGCTTATACAAGTCCCCATATAGAGGATATAAGAGAGAGAATATGCGTGGACGGGGAAAAAATAAGCAAGCGGGATTTTCTGAAATATTTTTTTAAGGTCCGCACGATGAAGATTAAACTTTCTTTTTTTGAATATTTAACCGCTATTGCTTTGCTTTACTTCCGCGACAAAGAGCTGGATTTCGCAATACTTGAAAGCGGCATGGGTGGAAAGCTGGATGCAACCAATATTGTTGATTCGCAAATAGTTGTGATTACAGATATAGGCAGGGACCACGAGAATTTTCTTGGCAGAGGTTTGAAGAATATATCAGCGCATAAAGCGGGAGTGATTAAGCAGAAGGCGTCTTTGATAATTTCAGAAGAAAACAGAGGCTGTGAGTATGTATTGAAACACGCACGAAGAAAAAACGCGGAAATTTTCCATCCCGGCAAAATAACTGGCGCAAGAAACCTGCCTCTGTATCAAAGGGAAAATATTGCATTGGTTGAAAAAGCGCTCTCGGTTTTAAAAAACAAGTTCGGTTTTTCGGGAATTAATTTGAATGCTTTTAGACGCGTTGCCGGAAAGGTCGCGCTTCCCGGCAGATTTGAAAAACTCCAGGTTGCCGGAAGAACAATTATTTTGGATGGGGCGCATAATCTGGCTGCTGCTCAAAAATTTCTTAAAAGCGTTGAAAAACCCCAAAAGGGGAAAATAGTTTGTCTTTTTTCCATGATGTCGGACAAGGATTATAAGAGCGTTTTAAGAAAAGCTATCACGCAAAGCGGCGCGGTGTTTGTCACTGAAGTCTCTTCTTCCAGAACCTTGAAGGCGGAATTTGTTCGGGAAAGATTCAGGGATAAAAAAATAAGATTTGAAAAATCGCTCAAAAAGGCTTTTCAAAAAACGCTTAGATATGCAGGTAAAAATGATTTAATTTTGGTTTTTGGAAGTCTTTATCTTGTGGCCGAGGTAAAAGCAATTCTCAATGGAAGGAAAATTTTGTTTCCGGAAGAGGTGCCGCAAAGATAAGGGATAAAGGATAAGTCAGGAGTCAGGAGTCAGGAGTCAAGAGTCA
>CALEIX010000217.1 GCA_937898825.1 uncultured Elusimicrobia bacterium
TAATTATGGTATTATGCTACCTACGTACAGACCCAACAGAAGGAAGCGAAAGAAAAAAATGGGTTTTCGCGCCAGAATGAAAACAAAAAGCGGCAGAAAAATTCTGGCGAGAAGGCGCAGAAAGGGAAGAAGGCACTTAATTTGCGACGTTTGAAAATTTATGGCTTTTTTTTCTTTCCCCAAATCTGCGCGTATTGGAAAGAAGCGATTCTTTGAGTACATATTTGAAAACGGGAAGAAAAATTCCCATAAAAATCTTGCGATGTGGCATATAGTTTTAAGCGCCGAAGCAAGCGCTCTTTTGAAGGAACAGCCTGACAGCAAAAAGATGGCTGTGATGGCAAGCAGGAAACTCGGAAATGCCGTAAGGCGAAATCGCGTGAAACGGATAATTCGTGAGGCATACAGACTGCAAAAACACAGGATAACGGGCGGCGTCTGTATGATAATATATCCTCTTAAGAATTGCAAACTTGAAAGCACGACAGAGGCAGCCGAGGAATTGGAATTTTTGTGGCGAAAAGCCAAAATTTTGAAAGATGAAAAATAGTTCCGAAAGAGAAAAAGGAAATTTTGCCGAAAAGATAAACTTTTACGGGATAAATGCTTTCCGCCTCATATACAAGGCATTCAGACCGCTTATGGGGCCAAAAGCATGCAGGTTTTATCCTTCATGTTCGGAATATTCATTTTCCGCCTTAGAAAAGCACGGGATTTTCAAAGGCGGATTCATCTCGGCTAAAAGAATTTTGAAATGCCATCCCTTTCATCCCGGCGGATACGACCCTCTGCCGTAATGCTTGCCTGACGGAGAAAATTATGCAGAAAAATTTGATACTGGCTCTCGTTTTATCGGCATTTGTTTACATCTTTTGGTATTCATACATAATGCCACCGCCCAAAAAAGCGGCTAGATCCGGCGAAATTTATTCCGAAAAAGCACCGCAAAACATTAAGGAAGAAAAACATAGCAAAAAAGAAACTGAACGGCTTAAAATCAAGGAAGAACAGTTTCAATCCCCAAAAATGGCAATTCAGGAAAAAGAGATTAAAGTCTCGGCGGGAAAATTTCAATTTGTCCTTACCTCAAAAGGAGGGGGAATAAAAAGCGCTTTGTATGCCGGGCCGGTGTCTCCGGCAGAGCTGGTTCTTGAAACAAATTATCCTTTTCTCAACGCTTTCGGCAACCAGAATTTCGCAATTAAAAAAACCGGCGGTAATGAAGTGGTAATGGAAAAAGAAAAAACTGGAATAATTCTGCGAAAGCATTATATTTTTTCCCCGGAAAATACGCTCAACACTCTTGTCATCACGGTAAAAAACACCGGAAATAACGCGATTGAATTGGCTCCGTGGAAGATTTCAATGGGACCGGGACTTGGAACGGTTCAAAACGAGCAAAAAGAAAATCCAAAAATTTGGAAGGCAAAATACGCTCAGGAAGTGGAAGGACGAAAACATCCAGCGGTAAATGTCATAAAAGATAATGTTAAACTTGCCAATCCAAACTGGGTTGGAATTGACAACAGATATTTTATCTCAGCGATAATAACCAAGAATTATTTGCGAAACTTCGATTTACACTATGAAAAACTGCCCACCGGTGAAAATAAAAAAGAGGGTCCCTATATTTCGCTGGAGAATCCCCCAAGTCTCTTGAACCCGCAAGAAACAAGAAAATGGGAAATCAAGTTTTATATGGGCCCGAAGGATTGCGAAAAACTGGAGAAAATAGGTTACGGTTTGGACAGGTCAATAGATTTGGGATTCTTTGCACCTCTTGCCAAGCTTGCAAACGACGCACTTGGCGGTCTTTACAAAGCAACGGGGAACTACGGCTTTGCCATAATCATACTCAGCGTGGCTGTGCAGTTCCTCATGTTCCCATTGAGCATGAAAAGCTACAAATCAATGAATGCTATGAAAAAGATTCAGCCAAAAATGCAGTACCTGCAGAAGAAATACAAAAACGACCCCAAAAAACTCAATGCTGAAATGATGGAGCTTTACAAAAGAGAAGGCGTTAATCCTTTAAGCGGCTGCTTGCCGATGCTGCTTCAGATCCCGATATTTTTCGCTCTTTTCACCGCTTTAAGGAACAGCTGGGACCTTCACGGGGCGTCTTTTATTTTCTGGATAAAGGACCTTTCATACAAGGACCCCTATTATGTGTTGCCCATAATTATGGGCGCAATTATGTTCCTTCAGCAACACATAACCCCGCAGTCCGGGTCCACAGATCCAAGCCAGAAATTTATGAAATGGATGCCGGTGATATTTACGGTTATGTTTCTGAACTTTCCGTCAGGACTTGTGCTTTATTGGTTGATAAACAGCATTTTTAGCAGCATCCAGCAACTGTATCTGGTGAAAAAACAATGATTTATTTCTGTAGAGTCTGTAGTGGAGGAAAAGCAAATGAAAGAAATAAAAGTCGAAGGAAAAAACATTGCTGATGCCCTTGAAAAGGGACTGAAGAAGTTGCTTCTTAGAAGGGATCAGGTGGAAGTAGAGGTACTCAACGAAGGAAAAAAGGGAATATTGGGCATAGGGGGAAAAAAGGCGTGCCTGATTATACGCGAAAAAAGATGGGAAGGCAGCCATTCTGTTAAACCGGAAGAAAAAAAGACGACCGCGAAAAAACACAATTACAAAAAACCACGCCAGACGGAGGAGGAAAA
>CALEIX010000218.1 GCA_937898825.1 uncultured Elusimicrobia bacterium
GAGACAGGCGGAGGGCTGGGTCAAAAAAATTTTTCCGGAAAAAGTTAGTGCTTTTTCAGCGGGAATCGCGGCAGAGAAAGAAGTGGATCCTTATGCGGTTAAGGTTATGGCTGAAGTAGGCATTGATATCTCCGGGGCAAAGCCTAAAAGCGTTGATGTTTTTAGGGGAGAAAATTTTGACTTTGTAATAACTGTTTGCAACCATGCTAAAGAAACCTGCCCTTTATGGCTTGGAAAAGGCGAAAGAATTCACGAAGGTTTTGAAGACCCACCGGTTTTGGCAAAAGATGCGAAAAATGAAAAGGAAGCACTTAAAATTTACCGCGAAGTAAGGGACGAAATAAAAAAGTTTATTCTAAAATTGAAGGAAATTGTTTGAAATAGCATTTGCTTCTTTTCGGGGGTTTGCGGCAGAAAACCTGATAAGGACTGACAGGGGTTTGCCCAACAGTTACATTTTTGGGGAACAGTTATTTCTTTTTGAAAACGAGTAGGGTTTCCATGTGCGGCGTATTGGGATAGAAATCGAAACCCACCGCTTTCTCGATTTCGTATTTTTCAAGCAGGAAGGCCGCGTCCCTGCCCTGGGTTATGGGATTGCAGGAAAGATATATTATTTTTTCTGGAAGGGCTTCCAATAACATTTTTACAACCTTTTTATGCATGCCTGCCCGCGGCGGGTCCAGTATCACGACGTTTGCTCCGACGATGAAATTCTCTTCGGCTTTCTCCGCCTGAAATGATGTCAGAGTTATGTTGCTTGCTCCATTTTCGCGCTTGTTCAATTTGGCGTATCTCACAGATTCTTTGCTGACTTCAACAGAATAAATGTTTTTCGCTTTGCTTGAAACTAATATGCCTATGATTCCAATCCCGCTGTAGAGGTCTATGAGGTTTTCGCATTTATCGAAACTTGAGATTATTTCTTCAATTGCTTTTTCAAAAAGTGTTATATTGTTCTGGAAAAAACAGTCGTACCCGTAGTAAAAAGTTCTTCCTGATATTCTTTCTTTTATAAAATCCTTTCCACTTTCATATACTAAACTGTCCACCTGACTTACTGGACTTAAGGGATTGGAGTATGCTATGAAAAAGCCGACAAGTCCTTTGATATTCACTTCGCCTACGTTCACATCCGGTGATTTGACATAAAGGACGGCTATTCTTTCATCAAAAAATTTTGAGACTTTTATTACGAGGGATTTTAATTTTTCAGGAGGAATGCCGTTTTCATTTATTTTTTCCAGTATCTTGAGGGCGGTTTCATTTGTCTTTTTGTCAATCAGTGCGCAGCCTTCGGGTAAAAATATTTTTTCCTTCCAGTTTCCCCTTTTGCGGAAAGCGAGGTGAGTTTTTCCTCCTC
>CALEIX010000219.1 GCA_937898825.1 uncultured Elusimicrobia bacterium
AATGATACGGCGACCACCGAGATCTACACCGTCTAATTCGTCGGCAGCGTCAGATGTGTATAAGAGACAGGCTCATAGGTACGGGGATAGGCGTTATTTTTAAAGGAAAGGGGTTTTATACTACTGATTATAAGAATAGCGGTTCTTCGTCAGGTAGAAGTTGTTGTGGAAGGACTGAACGATGTGAAAGACCGCCCTGTTCGGATGACGGTGTTTGTAAAAGGTAATATAAAATATAAATAGGAAAACGAAGTGACTCGGATAAAAAGGGTGCTTTCTATTGGATGCTCTGGATGTGGTGCGATTGCCGCTTTAACATTGAAAAAACTAAACCCTTCTCTTGAGGTAACCATTATTCGGGAACCGCAGGAAAAAGGTTTATTGACAAGATGCGCGACTCCTTATATTTGTTGCGGGGATGTGATGGTGGATCCTTCCTATAAGGATGATAGCCTGTTTACGAAAAAAGGAATACAATTGGTAAATGTACAAGCTGTGGGGATAGATAGAGAAAAGAAAGTAGTAATAACTGATGACGGCAATATGTATCCTTATGATAAACTTATTTTAGCTGTTGGCGCCAGTCCAGTTATACCATCTATTCCTGGCATTGACTTGAATGGAGTATTTACCCTTCGTACAAGCGGCGATGCGGTTAATATTCTTAATTGGATAAATTCAAAACGTGTTAGGTATGTCGTTCTTTTAGGCGCAGGGGCAATAGGTATTGAAAAGGCTTATTTGCTTTCTCGTCAGGGGTTGAACGTTACACTTGTAGAAATGCTTGGAAGTATTATGGCAAATGTTTTGGATTCTGACATGGCTGAAGAAGTACAAGATTATATACGACAGAAAGGAGTACAGCTAAAATTGAATCAGAAAGTGAAAGTAATTAATGGAGCGGATAGTGTTGAAAGCGTAACCTTAACTTCGGGCGAAAAGATAAACGCGAACATGATTGTTATTTCCGCAGGCGCGCGTTGCAACATTGAATTAGCAAATAATGCTGGATTAGAATTGGGCAAACTTGGTTTAAAGGTAAATCAAAATTTGCAAACTTCGGATCCTGATATATATGCTGGTGGAGATATTATAGAATATCAGAGTCATGTTACAGGCAAGCCTGTGCTTGGTCAATTGCGGCCTAACGCTGTTATAGCCGGTAGATTGATAGCTAAGAATATATTGGGATTTAATATTAAATTTCCGCCTTTAATTAATTCTTTTTGTACCAAGTTTTTTGATAAATCCATAGCAGGAACAGGTATTACTGAATCGGAAGCTAAGAAGGAAGGTATTGAAGTAATCACGGCAAAAGAAATATCTATTAGCAAGCATTCTATGATGAGGGGGAGAAAACGGTATACGGTAAAGTTAATATTTGATAAAAAAAGCCAGAAAATAATAGGAGGGCAAATTGTCAGCGACTCCGACTGCTCAGTAAAACATATTGATGTGATTGCCATAGCAATAAGGTGTGGCTTAAAAGTTTTTGATTTGACTACATTAAGGTGTGCTGGTCAACCGGAACTTTCTCCTGATCCCGGTAAGGAACCTATAGCATTAGCGGCTGAGAAGGTTTTTGCCGAATTATACAAAAATTGAGAAATAAATAATAGATGAATAGATTTTTTATATGATATAATCATATTCT
>CALEIX010000220.1 GCA_937898825.1 uncultured Elusimicrobia bacterium
CCAGAAACCTTGCGCATCTTGAAATCAACCGCCTTTCAAGTTCCGCGCCGCTCTTTTCCCTGACTGCCTTTATGCTCGAAATTATCCCGCCCCCTTTTTTCCTTATTTCCCCGTAGGAAAAGCCCGAAACGCGCATTGAGAAATCCTTCAGCCTGGGCTCCCCGAAAACGCTGTGCGTATGACTGTCCACAAAAGACGGAAGGGCAACTCCCCTGATTTTCATTTTTTTTGCCTTTTTGGCTCTGGGGTGGGCAAAAACTTTTTTTTCGCTTCCAACCGATAATATCCTTCCTTCCGCAACAAGAACCGCTCCCCTTTTCAGGACGTAAATATCCGACATATCCTTTCCGGTTAACGGAGCGGGCTTGGTGGGGAACAGAATTATTTGATCGAGTCCGTAAAGCAGAACAGCCATTTATCGTTTCACCTGTAGTTCACAAACTGAAGTGCAACTCCAAAATCTTTTCCTCTCAAATGAGATATCACAGATTGAAGCTCATTTTTGGATCTGGACGCAATTCTTATTGTGTCGCCCTTTATGGAAGAATTTACTTTGAATCTGGCGTTTTTTACCTCCTTGACTATTTCCCTGGCTTTTTCCTGGGGAATGCCCTGCTGAATTTTTACAAGTTGCCTGGCCCTGCCACCCAGAGAGCTCTCTATTTTCTGAGGCTGAAAATTTTTGAGTGGAACCCCGCGCTTCGAAAACTTATTCAAAAGAACCTCATAAAGCGCCTTCACCTTATACTCGTCGGAAGAAACAAGGGTTATGCAGTTGTTCTTCTTATCCAGTTCTATAAGAGAATTTGTTCCTTTGAAATCATAGCGATTGACTATTTCTCTCTCGGCATTTACTATGCCCTCCTCAACAAGATTATATTCCACCCGCGAAACTATGTCAAAACTAAATTCAACGGCCATAAAACCTCCTTTTCAGCGCAAAAACCGCAAAACCAAACTATTCGCAGATTACGCAAAACTGAACGCAAAATACGCCAAAACCACACTAACTCCAACCTACGGGGTAAAATTCTTCTGCGTCCTTCGCGCTTCACACCTTTCAGGTCGCAAGTTTTCTTTTTTAGTCAAGGGTTGTGCAGCCGCACTCCACCTTTACTGCTTACCGCCTGGCATCGGTATCTTAATATTTTTTGCTCTGGCGAATTCAATTGCCTTTTCATATCCCGCGTCCGCGTGCCTCATAATCCCTGTGCCGGGGTCGTTTGTCAAAACCCTCGCAATCCTTTTTTCCATCATATCGCTTCCATCGGCAACTGTAACCTGACCGGCGTGAAGTGAGTAACCGATTCCGACCCCCCCGCCGTGATGAAAAGAAACCCATGACGCTCCGGAAGCCGTATTTACCAGAGCGTTCAAAATCGGCCAGTCCGCGACCGCATCCGAACCGTCTTTCATGCCCTCGGTCTCCCTGAAGGGACTCGCCACAGAACCTGAATCCAGATGGTCCCTTCCTATAACCACCGGAGCGGATATTTTTCCTTCCCTCACATACTTATTGAAAGCAAGGCCGGCTCTTTCTCTCTCTCCATAACCGAGCCAGCATATCCTTGAAGGCAATCCCTGAAATTTAACCTTTTCCGCCGCCATTTTAATCCATCTCTTAAGACTCTCATTTTCAGGAAAGAGTTCAAGTATCAATTTGTCAGTAACGGCTATATCTTTCGCCTCGCCGGATAAAGCCGCCCATCTAAAAGGCCCTTTGCCTTCACAAAATAAATCTCTGATATACGCCGGAACAAAACCGGGGAAATCATACGCGTTTTTCACTCCTTGCTTGAAAGCCATTGTCCGAATATTATTCCCATAATCAAAAGTAACCACACCCTTTTTCTGAAATTGAAGCATGGTTTCCACATGAATCGCTATTGATTCCATTGCTGCCTTCAAATAAGAATCGGGATTTCTTTTTCTCAGTTCAAGCGCGTTTTCAAGCGTAAAACCTTTCGGGACATATCCGTTAAGCGGGTCATGCGCCGAAGTCTGGTCGGTCAAAACATCTATCTCGACGCTCCTTTTAAGCATTTCAGGAAGAATCTCCGCGCAGTTTCCAAGAAGACCTATGGAATAAGGTTCTCCTTTTTTCAGATGCTCATCTGCCGTCTTCAACGCCTCGTCCAAAGAATCGGTCATAAAATCAACATACGCCCCGGATAACCTTTTTTTAATCCTTTCCGGGTCCACCTCCACCACTATCGCGACACCGTTGTTCATCGTCACTGCAAGAGGCTGCGCCCCGCCCATTCCGCCCAAACCTCCCGAGACAATAAGCTTTTGCCTCAGGTCCGAACCAAAATGTTTTTTGGCAGCCGCCGCGAAAGTTTCATATGTGCCCTGAAGTATCCCCTGCGTTCCTATGTATATCCAACTTCCCGCGGTCATCTGCCCATACATCATCAGACCCTTCTTCTCAAGTCGGTCAAAAACCTCCCAATTAGCCCAGTTTCCGACGAGATTGGAATTTGCTATAAGCACTCTCGGCGCGTATTCATGAGTTTTCAAAACCCCTACGGGTTTTCCGGATTGAATAAGCAAAGTTTCATCATTTTCCAATTCTTTCAATGACTTTATAATTGCCGCGTATGAACTCCAGTTCCTGGCGGCCCTTCCCCTTCCCCCGTAAACTATCAGTTCCTGCGGTCTCTCTGCCACTTCCGCATCCAGGTTATTCATAAGCATGCGCATGGCAGCTTCCTGCTGCCACCCTTTGCATGATATCCGGGGGCCGCGCGGGGCTTTTATGTTCTCAGTCAAAATCTCCATATTTCCTCCTATCCTTTTATCCTGCTAATCATGTCTTTGAGCGTTACTATCCCGTCCTTTTTAAAAATCATCATGAAATGCTCCAATATTTCTTTGGCCATGACAACATCGTTCAACGCCCTGTGCCAGTCTCCCGTGGATATGCTTAGATGTTTGGCCACGGTTCCTAATTTGTTATTGCTGAAATTGCCAAATCTTCTGGCTATTTCAAGAGTGTCAATAACAATCATCTTTGGCAAATTAAAACCTATCCTCTCAAACTCCATTTTCAAAAAGGAAATGTCAAAAGGAGCGTTATGCGCAACCACAACGCTTTTCTCAAGCATAGACAAAAGTCTGACCGCCACATCGGAAAATTTGGGTTTATCGTTGACCATTTCATCGGTAATATGATGTATTTTGGCGACCTTAGCCGGTATCGGAATTTCAGGATTGATAAGCGTGGCAAAATTTTCAATTATCATCCCCCCCTGGAACTTCAAACAAGCGACTTCGCAGATCCTGGAACTTGAAGGCTCAAGTCCCGTGGTCTCAACATCTATAGAGGAAAAAACTATTTCATCAAGAGGTTTATAGATTATTTCTTTCATCCATAGCCTTTTTAAAAGCGTTTAGATAACACTCATAAACATCCCGGGTAAAAAGAACAAAATTTACTTCCCTGAGCGATGAATTTTCTTCCAGAAATTTAAGCACTTCGTCTGCTGCTACTCTTGACGCTTTTCTAGCAGGGTACCGGTAGGCACCCGTGCTTATGGAAGGAAACGAAATGGACCTAATCTTTTTTTCAGCCGCCGCATTCAGACTCTCTCTGTAGGATGAGCGCAGTTTCTTCTCCTCTTTGCCGCTTCCCCACACCGGACCAACGGTATGAATAACATACCTCGCCCTCAAATTGCCGCCTCCAGTTATTACAGCTTTTCCCGTAGGAAGACTGCCTATTTTTTTAGTAATTTCCAAACATTCCCCAAGCAGCGTGGGGCCGGCCGCTCTATGAATAGCCCCGTCCACTCCGCCTCCTCCCGTCAGGGAAGCGTTGGCGGCGTTGACTATTGCTTCGGTCTCTTCAAGAGTTATGTCTCCCTTTTTCAGGCGGATGACTGCGTCTTTGAACTTAAATTCTTCCATAGTAAATTAACCGGGTTATCAGCCCAAGTCCGCAAGCGATGAAAATGCTTACAACTATATTTATTATGCTTAAGTCTATAATTCTTCTTTTGCGAATGTAGAAAATCTGAAAAATCCATGCGACAAGAAAAAATATCCACCAATTTCCCTGGACGAAGAAAAAGGCCCATATCACCAACCTTTCAAAAATGAGAAAATATTTCTCGTCGAAATTGGGAAAGGAAAGGCCTTTCAAATCCTTCTCTATGAAATATATAAGGACGGTGGAGGCGTGCGTGACCAGAACAAGCATGCTTACAATAAGCACCCACTTTTCATGAACCATGAAATTATCGCTTATAGTAATCGGAGAAAGCATAAAAAGAACATACACATGTATTATCTGATCAAACATGAAACTTAAGGTGTTATCGTGGAATATCTTTTTTTTCATTGCCCATACTCTCGCCTCATCCACAATAAAGTGAAAAATCAAAAGCAGAAACATCGCCCTCCAACCGGTGATGGAAACCCCGAAAACATTCCCCCAAACATCCGAAAGATATTGACGAACAAGAATAACCGCTGTTACAAAATGAGTCATGCAGTGAATTATCATTCCCCACACATTTTTCCTCTTTAACGTGTTGACGATATTAAGCTGAAGGGTGAAATCAGCCAATAAATGGCTCAATAAAAGTCTCCAGAAAATTATCATAATATTTTCCTTAAGCTCTCGTAAAAAAAGCGTGGCTTACTTGCTTGTCAAATTAAAGACCCCGTTCCAGTCTTTCGGTTCACTGCCTGCGTATTCCTCGCTTTTTTTCAGATAAAATCCGCTCGGGCCGTCTTCCGGAACAATGCTCAACGCTTCCTGAAAATGCTTTGCTGACCTGGAATATTCCCCTTTGTAAAAACTGTCTATTCCACTATTGTATTTCTCAAGAAGAGTTGCCATCTTGTCGGACAGCCTGCCTTTATGCGCCAGAGGCTCATACACTTTTACAGGAATGAGCTTGCCGACGACTTTAATCTTTCCGAGATATCTGGCATCAATATACCTCTTCGCCTCGTCATAAGTGAATTCGCTTGCCATAATTTTGCTTGAAAAAAACTTGTTGGCTCCTTCAAGTCTCGAGGCAAGGTTCACCGCATCGCCCAAAACAGTGTACGAAAAACGGGTCCTGGAACCCATATTTCCGACAACCATGTCGCCGGAATTAACCCCTATTCTGATTGCAGGTTTTTCTTCCGTTTCAGCTGTTTCATTAAGCCTGCGCAGCTCCTCAAGACAATCAATAGCAGCACAACAGGCAAGCTTTCTGTGTTCCTTTTGGTCCAGAGGAGCGTTCCAGAACGCCATTATGCAATCACCTATGTATTTGTCCACCACCCCGTCATATCTCAATATAACGTCGGTAAGGCCGGATAAATATCTGTTGAGAAGGAGAGTCAGCTGGTCCGGTTCAAGCTTCTCGGAAATAGAAGTAAAATGAGCTATGTCCAGAAAGAAAACCGACATATCCCTTTTCTCTCCGCCAAGCTCAAGTTTTGAAGGGTCTTTCACTACTATATCCACCACCTTGGGAGAAAGATACTGTCCAAATGTGTTTTTAATCCATTTTTTCTCTTTTCCCTCAAGAAAGGCTTTATTGCTCACTACAGAAAAGGTTGAAAACCACAAACCCAGAATAGGTCCCATAAAAACGAGTTTTTTACAGTGCTCAAAAGCAACGCCGTCAACATATCTGTAAATCAGGGTTAACACCGCGGCGAGAATCAGGATTCTGGCAATTGTTTGCTTGCGCATAAAATATGGCAGGAGAATAAAAAAGACAAGCAAAAGAGTTTCAAGAAAAGGCGAGGAAACAGTCAGGAAATCCCCATCAATAAGGTTATCCAACGCTGTGGCATGTATTTCAACCCCCGGAAAGTGCCTGGCAAAAAAACTCGGATAATGGTCAAATGTTCCAAGAGAGGTGGAACCGACAAAAGCGATGCCGCCCTTTATTGCCTTTTTTTCATCCTCATTCAAATTTCCTCTTAGAATATCCACTATTGAGATGCGCTTGTAAATATTTCCCGGCAATTCCTCAAGCACTCCGTAACCTTCCGGTTTTCGGAAATTGAGGTATAGCAACTCCTCGGTCGGGTCATAAGTTTGGTTAAAAAACACTTTCTTAAGACTGATATTCTTATAAGCGGCGTATGTAGCCGCGGCAAGACTGGCAACGGGCAATCCTTCGCAGGTACCGCTTGTTTTTCGGCAGCCATATCCGCCAGGCAAAACGGGGGAATAAACAACCTGCTCTTCTCCGGTTTTAAACAGGGTTATCTTTCTTATATGCCCATCGGCGTCAATATAGTCACCGACATTCGGCAGAGATATATACTTGCTGTACTTCATCAAATCCTTCGAAAATGGCAGTTTTAATTCTTTGGCGCCTTGCGATGTATCGGTGAGAGCCGCAAGATTTATGACATTTTTGTTTTTTTTCACCGCCCTGACAAACATTCTGTCGCTTGTAGGGTCTATTTTGGAAGGTTCAAGAAACATCACATCCATGGTGATAACCCTGGTCCCCATTTTGGCGAGTTTATTTATCAAATCCCCGTAATACTTCCTGCGCAGAGGATATCCTAACGCTTTGGTGGTTTTCTCGTCTATTGCCGCTATAAAAATTCTGGGATTGGGTGCTTTCTTTGCGACATTAAGCACCATTAAATGGTCAAACCACTTGTTTTCAAGGTAGCAAAGCCATCCCTTGCCGTCCAAAGAAATGGAATAACTAATAAACATGCAAAGAAGTATAAAAACTTCAATGTAAAGCAAAATTTTACTTTCTTTGCTTTTCCTTTTTTCCATGTTCATGGCTTTCCTCGCCATTATAAATCATCTCGAGCGTTTTTATAATTAAAACATATTATTTTACAATTCACAATACTCCAGCTCAAGCGGGAATTTCTATATAGAAATCGGTTCCTTGTCCCTTCCGCGGTTGCGCCCAGATTCTGCCCCCGTGCGCTTCAATAATCGCTTTGCTTATGGCAAGCCCAAGCCCCGAGCCTTTTTTAGAGGAAGATTTTTCTTCAACCTGGTAATATTTTTCAAATATCTTGTGAATTTTTTCCGGAGGCACGCCTCTGCCAGTATCAGAAACCCTTATGCGCACTTTCCCTTCCTCCTTCTCATAGAAAACTTCAACGCTCCCGCCTTTTTCGGTGAATTTAAGAGCATTGGAAAGAAGATTATCCATTACTCTTCTCAAAAGGTTTTCGTCCGCCTTAAAAACAAAATCCCCCGCCCTTTTGAAATCCAGAGCCA
>CALEIX010000221.1 GCA_937898825.1 uncultured Elusimicrobia bacterium
ATGTGTATAAGAGACAGATTATATTCGTCCTGGGGAACCTCAAAAATAACTTTTGCCTCAAGCGATGAACCGATCTCTCCCTTTTTTCTCAGGTCCTCAATTACTTTGAGAGCTCTCTCTCTTGCCGACATAATGCGCAGCCATTTTCTTTCAAGGTTGTCATTTTTCCAGTTTTCTTTGAACTCCGGCATATCCGCAAGGAAAACGCTCTCAGGCAGAGAGCTGTCAAACTCATTCCTTGCCGCCCGCCAGGCTTCCTCACATGTGAAAGAAAGCACTGGGGAAAGCATCACCGTAAGGGAAACAAAAATATCGTGAAGAACCGTTTGCGCGCCTCTCCTCTCTAAATCGTCATCGTCAAGCGTATAAATAGCGTCCTTGGTCGCGTCCAGATAAAACGCGGAAAGGTCAAGTATGCAAAAATCCGCCATCGCCCGCATTGCCTGCCGGTACTCGTGCCTTTCGTATCTTCTCCTGACATTGCTGATTAAATTATTAAGTTTATGCCTGATATAAAGTTCCATTTCAGGAAGTTTATCATGCGGCACACAGTTCTTAGCCGGATTAAAATCATTCAGGTTCCCCAATATATAGCGCAGAGTATTTCTTATTTTTCTATACAAATCCACCGGCACGCCTAAAAGTTTCTCGGAAATCCTTATATCGTCGCAATAATCACTCAAAGTCACCCATAGTCTCAGTATTTCAGCCCCATATTTGTTATATATCTCCTGAGGAGAGACCGCGTTGCCGACGGATTTATGCATGGCTCTCCCTTTATCATCCAGCACAAAACCGTGAGTGAGCACTTCTTTGTAGGGAGCCTTGCCGTTGAGCGCCACGGAAGGAATCAATGAAGTTTGAAACCAGCCTCTATGCTGGTCAGACCCCTCAAGATACAAATCGCAAGGATACATTTCTTTGCCCAGGGTTCCTTCCTCCATGACCGCCATCCACGAAATTCCGGAATCAAGCCACACATCAAGTATATCGGTTTCCTTTCTAAATTTCCCGCAGCCGCAGGAACATTTATAATTTTCAGGAGCAATTTTCCCCGAGGGCTCGGCAAACCAGAAATCAGTTCCCTCTTCCAGCACTCTGTTTTCTATATGCCTCAAAAGTCCAGGATCTTTCTGCGGCCTGCCGCATCTCTCGCAATAAAGAACAGGTACGGGAGTGCCCCAAAATCTTTGACGGGACAGACACCAGTCGGGTCTCTGCTTTATCATGCTGCTTATCCGTTCAAGGCCCGAAGAAGGCACCCATTTTACCTTCCCTGCCGCCCCTATCAGTTTCTCCCGCAAATTTCCTCTATCAATACCCAAAAACCACTGGTGAGTTGCTCTGAATATAATTGGCTGCTTACATCTCCAGCAATGCGGATAACTGTGAGAAAGAGATTTTTTAGCAATAAGTTTGCCTTTCTCTTCCAGAGCAGCAATTATCTTTTCATTCGCTTCAAAAACCTTCAAGCCCTCAAATTTTCCCGCTTCGGCTGTAAAAATTCCCGAAGCATCAACGGGGCAAAACACGTCCAGTCCCCATTTTTTCCCCGCGTAAAAATCTTCTTCTCCGTGCCCGGGCGCTATGTGAACAATACCTGTTCCAGTTTCCATTTCAACAAAATCAGTGGAAATTACGCTTCTTTCGCCTTTATGCGCCTCCGGCAAAAACTCCGAAAGGCAATGTTCATATTTCAACCCCACCAGGTCCTTTCCTTTCAAAATTCCAGCTTTTTCCCCTTCCACTTCCGCATCCTTCATAAAAAAATCCGCCAACTTGTCCGCCACTATTAAACCTGTCTCTTATACACATCTCCGAGCCCACGAGACCTCTCTACATCTCGTATGCCGTCTTCTGCTTGAAA
>CALEIX010000222.1 GCA_937898825.1 uncultured Elusimicrobia bacterium
AAGCTCTAATAGCCGTTCTGATAAATCGCTTCTATTTTGCATTTTTCAATTTGCATTCTGCATTCTGTATTGAGCCATTGCGCTTAACAGGTTCAAAACAGCGACCCTCTTGACCTCAACCTAATTTTTGTGTTTAATTGAACTATATGGCAAAAATACTTGTGGTGGACGACGACCCCGAGATTTCAAGTCTGGTGCAGTACACGCTTGAAAGCGTCGGTCATGAAATAAAGGTGTGTGAAAACGGCAGAGATGTTTTAGACACGATGCACACCTTCAAACCCGATCTGCTTGTGCTGGACGTCATGCTTCCGGGTATAGACGGCTTTTCGCTGACCACTCAAATAACGGAAGACGAAGAACTCAAACAGATTCCCATAATCATTCTATCAGCTCTGGAACCTTCCCGCACCATGTTTCAAAGCATATCGCAGGTAACGGCATTCCTCTCAAAACCGTTCAACACGGAAGATTTCATGGACGCCGTAAAAAAGGCTCTCGCAAAAGCAAAAGAAGAATAAAGCCCGCCAAAGAAAATTTTTTCAACTGCTGAAAATACTTGGTCTTTAATTGTTTGGACTGCTGCAAGCAAATGACGAAAGGAAGCAGATTTCTTGCAACGGAAATTAAAATTTCGGCATAAGTTCAGGGTCGAGTGTCGCGTCAAGATTTTTATTGTACGGACAAACCTCCTGACATATATCGCAGCCATAGAGCCACCCGCCTGACTTGCTCTTGATTTCCAGGGGAATTTTTTCTTTCGCCTGCGTTGTCCAGTAGGAAAGGCATTTTTCAAAAGAAACTCTGCCGTCGCCTTTCAATGCTTTGGTGGGACAATGTTCAAGACACAAATTGCAGTCCGCACATAAATTTTCATATTCTTCCGCAAAGCCGGATATATCCAGATTAAGCGATATCCCCCCGATTAAAAAATAACTTCCAAGTTTCTTGTTTATCAATAAACCGTTTTTCCCGAGCCAACCGAGACCGGCCAAAAGACCGATGACTTTCTCGGCCACCGGTGAGGTGTCCACAAATATTTTGCCTTTTGCATTAAGACATGTTTCCTGTATGCGTCCAAGGACTTTTTCAAGTTTCCTTCTTATTGTTTTATGATAATCATGACAAAAAGCATACCTCGCTATCTTGAAAGAAATATTTCTCTTCCGCAAATAATCCATAAGGCAGTCGCGCGGCGGCTTCCTGGAATTCCTGGCAAAAAAAGAATTTACATTCCGCGCTCCGCCAAGACTTTCAGGATACTTCATTTTGCCGTTCCAGTACTGCCAGGCGCAAATCATAACGGATTTTGATGTCGGGTGCCATTTTCTTATATCTCTTCTTTTCTCAAGAGTTTTTTCAAGATAAGACAAGGAAGCTGGAAGATTCTGCAGGTCCAAAATAAAATTGGATGCCGCTATTTTTTTCGAATTCAAAAAAGCACAGAGATTGGCACCCTCTTCATAAGCAAAACGACGGAATTTTTCTCCTAAATCAAAAGGCATTAATGACTTTTTACTTCGCTGCCTGCTTCCCAGTGAGAATATTTTGCCCAAAATAATTCAAAAAACCGTCTTAAAAAAATCTTCCTGTCCTGCGCCCGCCCCTTAATCTGCTTAACCGAAACGGCGTTGTTCTTTAAATCAGGCGGCAATTCATTGTTCACATTAACCCCTATTCCCACGAGAACCCAATTTGAATCCTTGTTTATCGTTGCGGACGTGGTCAAAATGCCGGCAATTTTACGGTATTTCCCGTTTTTCGGACTGTAAGCATAAACATCATTCGGAGCTTTTACTCTCGCTTTGATTTTGTAAAGTTCCTTCAAAGTATCCCTGATAATGCCTCCCGTAAAATAACTGAGCCCCTTTACAAATCTGCATTGAATCTTGGGGCGAAGCACCAGGGTCATGTAAATCCCGCCTCTTTCAGACGACCATTTGCGTCCCATTCTGCCTTTTCCTTCTGTCTGCTCTTCGGCTATTACCAGACAATTTGTGGCGGAGGAATTTACGCATATTTCCCTGGCAACGTCCTGAGTGGAGGAAACGCTGTCCATATAAATTATGCTTTCTATTTCCGGCAAATTTTCTATATCCAAACTCTCATCTTTCATTCTTTCCATAAATTACCTCTCTTTTAAATTGGCGATATCTAAAGAAATATCCAGAGCGGGGGCGGAATGAGTGATTTTCCCGGCGGAAATCCTGTCCGGCTTTAACTTTGCCAGGGCCCTTACTTTTCTTAAATTAACATTCCCGGAAATTTCAACCTGTTTTTTCCTTCTTCTCAAAAAAACAATCGCCTTGCGCATATCAGACAGAGACATATTGTCAAGCATGACCATATCCACGTCCAGCTTGGAAAATTCCTTCGCCTGTTTCAGCGTTTTGGCTTCTATTTCTATTTTCTTCCTTCCGCGGTTTCGGCGCGCCTTGCGTATTCTGCCCGACAATTCGGAAAGATAATTTCTGCCCAACGAAGATATATGATTGTCTTTAATAAGGAACGCGTCATATAGACCCTTTCTGTGATTTTTCCCCGCCCCGCAACGAACGGCGTATTTCTCAAGGTCCCTTAGGCCCGGAATGGTTTTGCGCGTATCATATACTTCGGAAAAACCAGAAACAGCTTTCGCAAATTTATTAGTCAAAGTCGCAATGCCAGAAAGATGTTGAATAAAATTTAACGCGGTTCTTTCCGCCGTCATTATGGATTTTCCCCCGGTAACTCTCATTATCACGCTTCCCTTCCTGACGCGGTCGCCGTCTTTAAGATACTTCGTCACCTTGATCGACGGGTCCACCGTCTTAAATACTCTTTCGGCCACATCCACACCGCAAACCACTCCGGTTTTTTTGGCTTTCATCACAGCCTTAAATTTTATGTTGTCCGGAACAAAAATCCCAGTCGTAATGTCCCCCCCTCCGACATCCTCTTTCAGGGCGAGTTGAATTATATCATCAATGTTTTTCACAAGTAAATTTTATCAAATTAAGCAATTTATTATGCGGTGTTTCAATGCTGCCGAATTTCAAACAACCTGTCTCTCAATTTAGCCGCCAGCTCAAAATTCAAATTGTCGGCGGCGCTTTTCATATGCTTTTCCAATTCTTTCTCAATATATTTTTTGTTCTTCGGGGTAATTTTCAAAGACGAAAACTCCGCCACAGCCGAGTAGGTTTCATCCCTGTTTTTTTGATACAAATGCGCAAAATCAAGATTTTTCTTTTTTATGCTCTCAGGCTTTATCCCACGCTTAACATTGTATTCAATCTGAATTTTCCTGCGCCTCTCCATTTCTCTGACGGCGCTCTTTATTGCACCTGTCATTCTATCTGCGAATATCAACACCTTTCCGCAACTGTTCCTTGCAGCCCTTCCGGATATCTGCACAAGGGTTGTCTCGCTTCTTAAGAAACCCTCATTGTCCGCATTGAGTATGGCCACAAGCGACACCTGTGGTATGTCCAGTCCCTCCCTGAGTAAATTTATACCCACCAGAACATCAAATTTCCCGTCCCTGAAATCAGAAAGTATTTCAAGCCTTTTAAGAGTATCCATGGAGGAATGCATATACTTTGCCTTTATGCCTTTTTCCTCAAAAAATTCCGACAAATCTTCGGCTGTTTTTTTAGTAAGCGTCAGGACAAGAACTCTCTCGCGTCTGCGTCGGACCGATTCTATTTCTTCCATCAAACTCTTTATCTGATTATCCAGGGGAAGTATTTTAACCTGCGGATCCACAAGACCGGTCGGCCTTATTATCTGCTCCGCCATTTTCTTTTTTCCGCAAAGAGATACCTCGTATTTTCCAGGGGTGGCTGAAACAAAAACTGTCGCGGGCCTGAGTTTTTCAAATTCAGAAAACTTAAGAGGGCGGTTGTCCAGAGCGGAAGGCAGCCGAAAGCCGAAATCAACCAAAATTCTCTTCCTGGCGGCATCTCCGTTGTACATGGCTCTCAATTGCGGAATACTTATATGCGACTCGTCGATAAAAAGAATATAGTCTTTGGGGAAATAATCCAACAAACAATAGGGCCTTGAACCGGGAGCGCGGCCGGAAAAATGTCGCGAATAATTTTCTATACCGTGGCAATAGCCGGTCTGTCTTATCATTTCCATATCGTATCTGACGCGCTGACGCAGCCTCTGGGCTTCAAGAAATTTTTTTTGCTTTTCAAATTCCCAAACCCTCGCCTTCAACTCCCTTTCTATGCTTAAAAGAGCATTTTCAGTGTTTTCACCATCCTGCACAAAGTGGCTTGCGGGATAAATCCACGCCTCCTCAATTTCCCTGACTTCATCACCCGTAAATGGATCTATTTCCGTAATGTGCTCCAGCTTTTCGCCCAGGCGCACTCTGTAAGCCATATCCATATCGGCCGGAAAAATATCCACAATTGAACCCCTTACCCTGAACACGCCTCTTTTAAATTCAAAATCGTTTCTTTCATATCGAAGAGACACAAGCTGCTCACTCAGGCCGCGTCTGTCTACAACTCTGCCCTTTTTCAAGCGCAGCGCAAAATTGGAAAAATCAGAAGGAGAACCTATATTGTATATGCAGGAAACCGACGCCACCGCAATAACATCCTTTCTTGAAAGAATGCTGGAGGTGGCCTTTAATCTCAGCTTGTCTATATGCTCGTTTATAGAGGCGTCTTTTTCAATATAGGTGTCGGTTTGCGGAATATACGCCTCCGGTTGATAATAATCGTAATATGAAATAAAATACTCCACAGCGTTTTCCGGAAAAAACTGCTTAAATTCGGTGTAAAGCTGGGCGGCAAGCACCTTGTTCGGGGAAATGACAAGAACCGGCCTGTTGAGTCTTTCAACAACACAAGCCATAGTGAAAGTTTTCCCTGAACCCGTGACTCCAAGCAAGATATTGTTCCTTTCATTTCTTCTCAGTCTTTCGACCAAAATCTTTATGGCCCTCGGTTGGTCCCCCGCAGGTTTAAACGGTGAGTGAAGACGAAATTTGGGCATAAGTAAATTCTACAAAGTTTAAAACCCACTTAACTTAAATCTGTGACCCACTTATCGGCGCAAACCCACAACCCATCTGCGGCAAGGCAATCTTTTGCCCTTTTCCCAGTTCACCATCCTTCCCGCAATGACGCGAGAAGAATCAAATCCACATTGCGGGAAAGAAGCAAAATTTTCTTCTTTACCCTCCGTCTGTACCTCAACTCGCCGTTTCCACTAGCTGCTAACCTGTCTCTTATACACATCTCCGAGCCCACGAGACCTCTCTACATCTCGTATGCCGTCTTCTGCTTGAAAAA
>CALEIX010000223.1 GCA_937898825.1 uncultured Elusimicrobia bacterium
CAAGCAGAAGACGGCATACGAGATGTAGAGAGGTCTCGTGGGCTCGGAGATGTGTATAAGAGACAGGTTTTATATATTTAATCATATTTTTTGCATGGTTCTCCATCCGTTTCAGCCTTTACCGGTACCGGTCCGCGCGCTCATCTCCTTTATGTGTTTGCCCGATTTTTTTTGATTTAATTTTTTTTGTGCCAAATATATATATATTTTTTATGGCATTGTCCAGAACTTCATAATTTTTCGGAGAGGAAATTTTTATCGCAGGAACTTCCATGGTTTCTGCTCCGAGATTTTCCAATAACCCGGTTAATTCACCAGCCTGGTCCCGGCTTCTCGTAACTACTATTTTTTTGCCGAAAAGAGGTTTCGATTCATACCAATTCAATTTTTTTCTGAGTTTAACCGTATCTCCGACGATTATCACGGCGGGCGGTTTTATATTGTTTTTTTTCGCTAACCCGGCTATATTCTGCAAATTTCCAATGAGCGTTTTTTGCGATGGGTATGTGCCTCTCATTATTGCCGCGACGGGGGTTTGAGGCGATTTTCCGCACTTGATAAGATTCGTTGCTATTTTAGCGATATTTTTTACTCCCATATAAAACACGAGCGTTTCATAAGCCGAAGCGATTTTTCTCCAATCCACGCGGCTTTCTTTTTTAGAGAAATCCTCGTGTCCGACAATTATGCCTATTGTCGAGTTAAATGCCCTGTGGCTTAAAGGAATTCCCGCGTAAGCCGAAACGCCCACCGCCGCCGTTATTCCCGGAACTATTTCAAAATTTATTCCTTTTCGGGTTAAATACGCGGCTTCTTCCGCACCTCTGCCGAATACAAAAGGATCCCCGCCTTTTAATCTCGCGATTATCTTTTTTCTGCCGGCTTTTTTTACGAGCAATTTGTTTATGGATTCCTGAGGCAGAGTGTGCTTTCCCGCTTTTTTGCCGACATATATGATTTCGGCGTTTCCTTTAACTTCCCTCAAAAATCTTTCGTTCACAAGATTGTCATAAATCACCACATCGGCTTTCTTTAAGACCGCCATTCCTTTTACCGATATAAGGCCGGGGTCTCCGGGTCCGGCTCCAATTAAATATACTTTTCCTTTCATATCATTTCGCTAAGCAATTTTTCCGCCAGTTTTTCGCCGAGTTTTTTACTTTCAGATGATCGGCCTTCAATTTCTCCTTTTATTATTTTCGCGCCGTTTAAATTAGATATCATCGCCTTCAATTTCAACCTTCCATTTTTAATAAAGGCCAAAGCTCCCATAGGCACTTGACATCCTCCGCTTCCCTGCGGAATATCCATTAAATTATTCGCCGCGTGTGCCTGGGATATTTTAGTCAAAAGACTTCGTTCCGCAGTTACGGATTTAAAGGTATTATTATCGTTCAAATTACTTACGACTTCATGAATTTTTTTATCACCTTTTCTGATTTCAACGGCTATGGCTCCCTGACCGGGAGCAGGAAGCATTATTTCAAAGGGAATTATTTCGGAAACGCGCGATAACAGATTAAGCCTTTTCAGCCCAGCGCAGGCCACAATGATTCCGTCAAAGCCGAGAGTTTCCATTTTTCTAAGTCTGGTGTCTATGTTCCCCCTTATGTCTTTCACCATTATGTCTTTTCTAAAATTTAAAATTTGAGCCATTCTTCTAATGCTTCCCGTGCCTATCTTCGCTCCGGAAGGAAGTTCTCCCAATTTGAATTTTGACACCAAAGCGTCATTTGGAATTTCTCTTTCAGGAATCGCGCCGAGCATCAAACCTTCCGGAAGTTCAACGGGCAAATCTTTCATACTGTGCACCGCTATATCGATTTCGCGGCTTGCAAGAGCGGTTTCAATCTCTTTTGTGAACAAACCTTTGTCGTTTATTTCCGAAAAACGTGCTTCGAGCATCTTATCGCCTTTTGTCTTAATGACGATTATTTCCACGTTTAT
>CALEIX010000224.1 GCA_937898825.1 uncultured Elusimicrobia bacterium
TAATGATACGGCGACCACCGAGATCTACACCGTCTAATTCGTCGGCAGCGTCAGATGTGTATAAGAGACAGGCGCAGACTGGATAAACGAAGCCATATACTGGCTCTCAAGACCGTATATCTTCGTCGTCGTTTTTTCATTCTGCTTCCTGCCCATAACAAAAATGGCGCAGGCGCTGGAAAGCGGAGCCGATTTTCTGAACATTCCCACCGACGCAAAGGGGCCGGCCATGGGAGCAGCGAATACTGCGATGGCAAGTGGGGCGGCAAGCTTGTTTTACAACGCGGCGGGACTTTCCGACTCCGAAAAAAGCGAACTCGCTTTCATGCACGCTGTATGGATTGAAGGGGGGGCATACGACTCGGTAAATCTGGCCCTGCCAGGGAGGAAATGGGCTTTCGGAATTTCGTACGCGCGCCTTGATTACGGAAGTTTTCAGGCAAGAGCAGCCGACAGAAGCGCAAATGGAAGTTTCTCGGCATACGACAGAAGCATTTCTCTTGCCGCAAGCGGAAAGGTGGGCGGAATTAATCTGGGCATAGCGGCTAAAAGCGTCAAGACTTACGCCGCGGGATATTCAGCTTCCGCTCTCGCCGCGGACATAGGAATTATGAAAAGGGCAGGCGGTTTTTCCTTCGGAATTTCTGCCAAAAATCTCGGGCAAAACTTAAAAATGTTGAGTGGAGAAACCAAATTGCCGCTTTCGGTCAATATAGGAGCGGCCATAAATATTATCCCTCAGGCAGCGATAGCAGTGGATATCCAAAATCTTGTAAGGGATGGAGAAACCACCATAAAAGTAGGCAGCGAATACAATCTATTTAATACCTTCGCGATAAGAGGGGGATACGCCTCGGCAATAGATTCAGGTCAGCGGAATATCACCGGTTTCTCAGGGGGCTTCGGCTTCCAATTCGCAAATATGGGTATTGACTATTCCTTCACTCCCTTTGCCGATTTCGGTTTCACAAAAAGAGTTAATCTTTCCTATAAATTTTAACAATCCACTATTGGGTTCATTGCGGTTATTGCGTTCATTGCGTTTATTGCGTTATGCTCCCCGCTTTCGCGGGGACAAGGTTCATTGCGTTTATTGCGTTCATTGAGTTCATAGAGTTTATAGCGTTCGTTGAGTTCATAGAGTTAATTGAATTCATTGCGTTTATTTATCTCTTGCAACTTGTGCCCTGTGCCTTATGCCTTCCGACTCCTGACTCTCGACTCCTGACTCCTGACTTCCAATTTACTATTTGTGCTCTTGTGCTCCTGTGCTCTTGTGGTCCTGTGCTCTTGTGACCTGCAACTTGTGCCTTGTGCCTTATGCCTTCCGACTCCTGACTCTCGACTCCTGACTCCTGACTTCCAATTTACTACTTATGCTCTTGTGTTCCTGTGCTCTTGTGTTCCTGTGCTCTTGTGTTCCTGTGCTCTTGTGTTCCTGTGCTCTTGTGTTCTTACAACCTGCAACCTCATTTTGGCACGCAAACATAATTTTCTATAATTGCTTATTATGAAAATCGCGATAGCGCAAATTAACACCAAGGTCGGGGACATAAAAGGGAATGCCGCAAAAGTAAAGAAATACATGTCCAGGGCATACAGGGAAAAAGTTGACCTTGTGATATTTCCGGAACTTGCGCTAAGCGGCTATCCTCCACTGGACCTGATGATGAATCAGGATTTCATATCGGCAAATCTTGAAGAACTCGAGAAACTTGCGAAAGCCACCTGGCACCCCGCCTGCATAATTGGTTTTATAGATTTAAACCCTTCGGCGAAAGGAAAACCCCTGCTTAACTCCGCCGCATTTCTGCATAAAGGCAAGATTGTGGCGAAAAGAAGCAAAACGCTTCTGCCGACCTACGATGTCTTTGACGAATCCAGATTTTTTGAACCCTCCACTAAAAACCAGCCTGTTGAATTTCAGAGAAAAAAAATAGCGATTACCGTTTGCGAAGACCTCCTCGGTGAAATGGAGGTATACGAAAAGCGCAAATTATACCGGGTAAGTCTCATAAAAAGTTTTTCAAAAAGCAGACCAGACTTGATAATAAACATCTCGGCTTCGCCTTACTGGCAGGGAAAAGATGCCGAACGAAAAAAAATTCTTTCAAAAACAGCTTCTAAAGTTTCAGCGCCCCTTATTTATGTCAATAGCGTGGGCGCAAACGACGAAATAATTTTTGACGGCAACAGTTTTGCAGTTTCAAGTAACGGAAAAATAGTCTTCGAGGCGGAATCTTTCAGAGAAAATCTTGTTTGCTTCGATCTTGCGGAACTGGGAAGAAGCAAAGAGGAAACGAAATCGGACAAAACCGCTCCCGAAAGTGAAATTGTTGAAGCCTTGACTCTCGGAATCAGGGATTTTTTCATCAAGCAGGGATTTAGCAGAGCGGTGGTTGGGATAAGCGGCGGCATAGATTCCGCGGTTTGCGCCGCGATAGCCGCCAGAGCGCTCGGCGCCGAGAATGTAATCGGTGTCCTCATGCCGTCAAAATACACATCAAAGGAAACTAAGGAAGACGCCGAAAAACTATGCCACAATCTCGGCATCAGGAAAAGTATAATTCCGATTTCTGCAATGCACAAAGTTTTCGACGAAGCTCTTTTTGGCGAAAAAAAGAAAGAAATAAGCGTCCCGCAGCAAAATATACAGGCCCGGGTACGCGGAAACATAATAATGGCTCTGGCGAACAAAAACGGATGGCTTCCGCTAGCTGCAGGGAATAAATCGGAAATAGCGGTTGGATATTCCACGCTTTACGGGGACACCGCCGGTGCTCTGGCGCCCATTTCAGATGTGCTTAAAACCCAAATTTACAAAATAGCCGCCTTCCTTAACAGGGAAAGGGAACTCATACCCAAAACAATAATCACAAGACCACCCACGGCGGAACTCAAACCCGACCAAAGAGACGAAGACGAACTGGGGAGCTATGAAATCCTGGACAAAATAATAAGACAGTATGTGGAAGAAAACAAAACAGCAGAGGACATAATCGCCGGCGGAATTCCCAGAAAAACGGTTTATTCCGTCATTAAAAGAATAGAAGGCAGTGAATACAAAAGAAAGCAAATACCCTTGGGACTTAAAATCAGTAAAAAATCTTTTGGTCTGGGAAGAAGGATGCCCATAGTCAAAGACATATCCTTTACCTTTAAAAAACAATGAAATCTATCTTCCTGCTCCCGTTTCTGCTTTTCTCTTCCATTGCCTTCGCACAACCAATCAAATCCTTACGAGAAAGACCGATAAAAAAAGAGATAAAGCCAAAAGAAGAAATAACAAAATCCATCATATATTCCACAGCAACCCTCGATGAAGGAATATTGGGCAAGATTATAAGGCACATGGTGATACCGCTTAATAGCGGACCGATAATCCCCCTGCCGATAATGGATTCCAGCAAGGACCTCGGCGTAAATTACGGGGTGATGCCAATATGGGCCATAAGAAACCCGGAAAAGAAAAGTATCTCGGCGGTTATAGCACCTTCCCTGAATTATAATCATTACCTTGGAACTACTCTCGCTTACCGCCATTATATTTTCCCGGATGAAAAAACGCTTATAGTCGTTAGAGGACTGCACTCCACGGAAATTCAAAGGGAAATTTTTATTCATTTCTATACTCCGGATTTTTTCTCTACGGGTCTTCGGCTTAACTGGGAAACAAGATATTGGATAAACGGCAAGGCGTCTTTTTACGGTTTCGGCCCGGACTCCAGGAAAAAAAACAAAGCCAATTACGCTCTTCATTTGCTTGGAGAAGAATTCACTCTTGAAAAACCCCTCTACAAAAACCTTTACATCAACTTCATGCATATGTGGTACGCTCAAAAAGTATCGAAGGGACCTATTGAAACCGATATTACTCTCAAGGATTATTTTCCCTCTTCTTATGATTCCAGGCTGGCGCGGAACAAATCATACCACACAAACAGATTTTCCATTTTATACGACGACACCGATCATCCATTTTTGCCGCGCATAGGCACCAACGCAAGATTTTCAATCCTCTATTCGTGGAAGGCACTTGGCTCTTCCTACAATTACAGAACATATTCGGCGGAAATCAAACACTATTACAA